>JAYSTG010000198.1:0-1846 GCA_043719965.1 Saprospiraceae bacterium
AGATAAAAAATAAGCACGGTGTTGCCAGGATATTGGTCAATTGTGCGGGGATTGCCACTGCCGGTAGAGTAGTAGGCAAAAAGGGGCCCTTACCTTTAGCAGATTTTGAGAAAACGATACGTATCAATTTGTTGGGTACATTTAATATGATGCGAATAGCTGCAGCCGAAATGATGACGCTGGAACCACTGGAAGATCATGAACGTGGCATTATTATCTCTACTGCAAGTGTGGCCGCTTATGAAGGCCAAATAGGTCAGGTAGCTTATGCCGCATCCAAAGGAGGCGTGGTCAGCATGACCTTACCCGCTGCTCGTGAATTGGCTGCATACGGTATTCGAGTCAATGCTATTGCACCTGGTTTGTTTATGACTCCATTATTATCATCCTTACCTGTTGATGCCATCGAACAATTGGGATCATCCATTCCTTTCCCCTCCCGACTAGGCCTTGCACCAGAATATGCCCAATTAGTAAAACATATTATCGAAAACCGATACCTTAACGGGGAGACCATCCGGCTAGATGGAGCACTGAGAATGCAACCCAAATAAATAAGCCCAAAAAATTTATTAGCAATGAATTTTTTATCCTTAAGATTTAAAATGAAAGATTTCCTTCCAATGAAGTATTTCATAAATGGGTAGTTTGATAGAAAATAATTTTACTGTGCATAGACCATTAGAGCCCGGGGATTTAGTAGAGTTGGAAATAGAAGGCATAGGAATTCTTTCTAACAAAGTCGTGTAAGAAAGTTTTTTTATGTATTCAAAATTCGCTGCTTAAATATTGGTAAATTTTTATTTTTATTTTTATTCATAAACATCATTCGCCCGATTTAATTCGTTATTAATAAAAAATTCAACCATATGAAGACCTTACTCACACTCCTGGGAGCGTTTGCTACTTCAGCTTTACTTGCACAGAGTTTTAAACCTCTGCCTGTCAAAACTCAAATCAAGGAAGTCACCGTATTTAATGCTGGAGCACAAATCTTCGAGCAATCCATAATCAATGTACCTGAAGGACACGCTGCTTTGAAAATTTTAAACCTATCACCCTATATTGATGCTAAAAGTATCCGTGCCGAACTAAATCCAGATATCACCATACTATCAGTCAACCATGCTTTAAATCATGTAAATGAGCTGTCCAGACAATCTTCTGTAGATAGTTTGAAGTCTAAAATAAAATCAATAGAGGGTGAAATTACGCTATACATGACAAGACTTCATGTTTTGAAAGAAAAAGCAAGCTTACTGAATGAAAATAAAAAAATAGGGTCGCAACAAACCGGCTTGACCATGGCGCAATTGCAACAAGCATTGGAATTTTATGATACAGAGTTGACTAAAATAAAGAAGGAAGAAAACAAAATAGATGAACAAATAGATAGAGCTGAAGAGCATAAAATTAAACTGGAACAACAAATCAAAGCTGCACACGATCAAAAATATTTACCCTCGGGCGAAATTGAAATACGAATAAAATCTGAAAAAAACACTTCATCCAATCTTTTAATCACTTATTTAGTATCTAATGCTGGCTGGTATCCTAAGTATGACATTCGTGTAAAGAATGTAAGCAGTCCACTGGAGTTGATTTACAAAGCAGAAGTCTATCAAAATACTGGAGTAGATTGGAAAAATGTCAAACTTCGATTTTCGAATGGCAACCCTAATCAAAGTGGAAGCTTGCCAATACTGGATAATTGGAATCTGAATTTTGCAAGGAACACCATCATAGAGCAAGAAAGCTTCGGAGTTTGGTCAGGTCCAATTACTAGTATAAAAGGTGTTATTACAGCTACGGACAATGAACCTTTGATCGGGGCTACTGTAGTCAT
>JAYSTG010000199.1:0-1846 GCA_043719965.1 Saprospiraceae bacterium
ATGGGAAAAAGCGATTTCGGTTGACTGGACAAAGCAAGAAGTTGATTTTTTGGCAGATGAATTGAACCTTCAACAAGGACAACATTTGCTTGACATCCCATGTGGATTTGGCAGGCACTCAATAGAATTTGCAAAAAGAGGCTTTATTGTAACGGGGATTGACATTTCACAGACCTTCATAACAGGACTTGCAGAAAAAATAAAATCTAACAACCTAAACATTAAAGCAGTTCAAGCTGACATTCTTACAATGAACTTGAGTCAAAAATTTTCTGGAGCAATTTGTATGGGCAACAGTTTTGGCTATTTCAATTTTGACAAAATGAAAGTGTTTGTTGAAAAGGTTTCTTCAAATCTGGAAACGGGTGCAAGATTTATTATTAATTCTGGGATGGTTGCAGAAAGTATTTTACCGAACTTCTCAAACTATCAAAACAAAACTTATGCAGTAGATAATATAACCATGGACATCACTAACATATACAATATTGAGGATAGTTATATGATTAGCAATTTACTTCTTACCAAAGAAGGAAAAAGAGAAGCACATTCCTTCAAACATTTTGTATTTACTCTTGGAGAGGTGAAAAGACTTTTGAAATTATTTGAGCTTAAAACAATCGCAACATATGGTTCACTATCCAAAGAAGAATATAAATTTGGCGACCAACAAATATATATAGTAGCTGAAAAAGCATGAATAAAAAATATTGATTGACAACCATACAGAGGAAAATAGCACGAACCGCTTGATCACGGGTTTTTCGTTTGTGGGCGGACCGTGCGATAATAACCATTTGAGCAATTAATAAACTTGATGCTGGCAGACGGATTATGGTTTCAAATGCCAACCAACGCAAAGCCCGAAACAGTTAACTACAATGAAGGGATAAAAGTGCATAAAAATAATATTTAATTTTTTTAAAAAAATTGTGTTTCATCGTTTCATAAGAGCGTTAAAATAGCTTCTGATTTTTCATCCGGATATCTTTAGCTTATAAAGTACGTTTACTTTAACAGACAAATTCTGAAGGCATTTAGAACTAATGTTATTTGGTTTAACTTGAACAATTTAGATTTTAGTATGTTAGTATTACACAATTGAAAAAGTAATCAGTGTACATCTATCGGTATCATAGAGTGGTCGACTATTTCGCTTATCTTGCTTATCTTGTGATGGTTGGAGCAATTTAGTCTTATCCAAGTACTTAAGTGATGTATAAATTTGGGTTTGCTGCAAGAGACCTGGTGTACGTGACTAACTATTTGTTACAGTCCTGACAGTTTGTCTTTTTTTTCTCTTCACTTTTTCTTTTAAAGCTATGTATTTAATCTTCACAGTATTCCTCATATTTGTGCATGCGTATCGGAGTAAATGCCAGATTACTATTAAAAGGCCGATTAGAGGGGATTGGATGGCATGCTTGGGAGATTATCTCCCGATTGATACGACGACATCCTGAACATCATTTTATTTTATTTTATGATCGTCATACAGATATATTGGTGCCCGATGGATCCAATAGGTCTGTGATTAAATTATCTCCCCAGAGTCGACACCCGATACTTATACACCTATGGTGTGAATATGTCTTATCCTATGCTTGTCGTCGAGAGCAGATAGATTTGTTTTATTCTCCGGAGCCTTTAATGCCGGGGGATATAAGCGTACCATCTATCATCACGGTACATGATCTGACTCCGTTCCGAATGCCGGAGACGATGCCTTGGGCGCATCGAAGGTATTACCAATATATTTTAAAACGAAACTTAAAACAGGCTCATCAAGTCATCACGGTAAGTCAATTCTCAAAGCAAGAAATTATATCTTTAACTCGAAGAACTG
>JAYSTG010000200.1:0-4679 GCA_043719965.1 Saprospiraceae bacterium
AGAAATGCTTGCAGAAATGAAAGGCGCGATCGAAAAAGGCCACTTCGATGAAGTAAAATCAATCGCCAGCGATGTAATAGACAATGAATTAAAAATAAACCACCATGGTAAACGGGCAGAAAGTATCGTTAAAGGAATGCTCGAGCATAGTCGAAAATCATCGGGTGTAAAGGAACCAACTGATTTGAATAAACTATGTGATGAATTTGTACGATTATCTTATCACGGTTTACGAGCAAGAGACAAAAAATTTAATTGTGATTATAAATTGGATCTGGATCCTAACCTACCCTTGGTAAATGTTGTATCGCAAGATATTGGAAGGGTTTTATTGAATATAATTAATAATGCTTTTCAAGCGATGGATAACCTTGCAAGTTTCAACCGAAATAAGATGAATGAAAACCTGCGAAGTTTGTCCGAAAGCTATACCGATTACAAACCGCTAGTTTTAGTAAGTACAAAAAAAATAAATGATGCAATTGAGATCATCATCACCGACAACGGCCCCGGCATTCCAGACTCCATCAAAGATAAAATCTTCCAACCTTTCTTTACTACCAAGCCTACAGGGCAAGGAACAGGATTGGGATTATCATTAGCATATGATATTATAAAAGCGCACGGCGGAGAGATTATAGTAGTGAGCCTGCCTGCCGGACAGGTAGATAATGAAAATGTTGCCCGCCCGGATGATCCGATCGGACGGGGAACAGAATTTATAATTCAATTACCAATTCTATGAGTTATTTGACAAAATTCAGCCTCCGGCTGGCAAGCCTCCAAACCCCGCCCGACCGAGTCATCCTCGTCCGAACCGACTCGGATGGGCGGGCGGGATTCTTTAGCATTTCCCCAAAGTTGGTGTCACATATATTTTGGTACTATATAACACACTGGATTTTTAAATCACTTTTCAAACATTCAGTTGTATGAAGCCTTATCTGTCTATTTTCATTTTTACACTTTTATTTCTACTTGCAATTACTTGTGAAATACCGGCACAGAATATAACCTTTAAACCTTTTGCGCCGCCGGGAGAAAGTCCGATGGGGTTGATTACAGGTATGACGCAGGACACGAGAGGATACATGTGGTTTGCAGGAATAGGGTTATATCGATATGACGGATATAGTCTTAAATCCTATGTAAATGATCCATCCAATCCTAATTCCCTGGGGAGCAATCAGCTTGAATCTATATGTGCAGATAAAAATGGAATCATCTGGATCGGTACCCAAGGCTATGGTCTTGACAGATTTGATCCAGCCACCGGAATATTTACCCATTATCGTCATAATTCAAATGATCCGTCCAGTATTATTCACAATAAAGTCACCGTGTTAACGCTGGATCATGAGGGGATTTTATGGATTGGCACACATGGTGGCCTTGAACGGATGGATACCGGGACTGGGAGGTTTTTTCATTATCGCCGCAATATTAATGATCCTAATAGCCTTAGCTGCGACCAAGTGCGCTCCATTTATGAAGACAAGCAAGGGACCATCTGGGTGGGTACCGGCAGTTCTTTTCAAAATGATCATTCAGGTCCTAATGATGGAGGTTTAAATCGAATGGATAAAAATAAAGGAACTTTTAAAAGATATATGCATGACCCAAAAGATCCGCATAGTTTGATCAATAATAAAGTTTGTGGAATGCTGGAAGATAGTCGTGGTGTATTTTGGGTAGGTACCGCAGGTGATGGATTGCATACAATGGATCGCAGTACAGGAATATTTGAAAGGCATCTGTATGATCCGGCTCATCCTGACAAATTAAGCCGGCCTCCTCTGCCCTCACCTGCATTGTATGACCAAATTCGTTTTATTAAAGAAGATGCTGTAGGATATGTTTGGATTGGTACCATACTGGCAGGGATGAACCGATATGATCCGGTTACAGGGAAGGTAAGATATATTGAAGGAACAAAAACTTCTTCGGGGCTTAATGATAATTCTTCCTGGGATGCTTTTACTTCACAGGATGGAGTATTCTGGGTTAGCACGTTGAATCCATCCACTCTTGATTGGGGCGGGAATCTTTATTATAATGATCCTACCCAAAAAAATATACCCTATACAAATATCGGCTCCGACATAAGCGTTTTTTTGGAAGAAGACTCTACTGTTATATGGATAGGGACCAATCAAGGACTTATCCGTACCGATCAAAAAACGGGAGTAACAAGAAATTATACAAATGATCTGTTGGATAAAACCAGTATCAGTGATAGTTATATAATTTCAATTATTAAAGATCGCCGCGGTATTATATGGATTGGCACAGTAAACGGGCTCAATCGGTATAATAAAAATTCAAATGATTTCACTCGATTTATACACAATGATAATAATGCTGGTAGCCTGGTTGCTGGATTTATATATGACATTACCTTAGACAATAAGGGATTCCTTTGGTTAGCTACCAGTGATGGAGTTGATAAAATGGATCCTACTACGAATAGATTCACACACTATAAAAGCAATCCGGAGGATACAACCAGTCTGAGTGGCCAAGGGTCATTTCAAATTCACAATGATTTATCCGGCAATATATGGATCGGTTTTGTGAAAGGAGGCGGAATAAATCGGTTCGAGCCAAATACAGGTACATTCAAACATTATCTATTGGGTTCAACTATTAGCTGTTTGTTCGAGGATTCAGATAGCACATTGTGGGCCGGAACAGACGGGGGTTTCTTCTGGTACAACAAATCTGAAAATGCCTTTGCTTTATTTGCCGATCCTGAAAAAAACATAAAAGTGGAAAGCATAAGCATAAATAGAATAGAAGAAGACAACAAAAAGAACTTATGGATAAGCTCATCGGCGGGAATTCTTAAACTCAATGCTGCCCGGAATAAAATCCATATTTATGGAAGCAGTCATGGGGTGAATGCTATCAATCTTCATTATAGCTCCTATAAAGCCTTTAACGGAAAATTATTTTTTGGAGCAAATCTGGGTTATTACAGCTTTTTTCCTGATTCTATTTCGAGTAACAGTAAACCACCTCAACTTATTTTAGCCAACTTAAAAATTGGCGATGAAACAATAAAGGCAGGACCAAACAGCCCGCTGAAAGTTCCATTGGAGGAAGCCACCGAAATACTTCTAAATCATACTCAAAATATATTCTCAATTGATTTTGCGGGTATTCATTTCACCAGTCCTGAAAACAACAAACATATTTTTATACTCGAAAATTATGACCACACCTGGCGTCAATCAGGTTCAGAACATACTGCCTATTATTACAATATTCCTCCTGGTCATTACACCTTTCGTGTAAAAGCCGCAAGCAGTAATGGTGTATGGGCAGAAAAATCAATTGATGTGATCATTACCCCTCCTTGGTGGCGCACCTGGTGGGCTTATTGTATTTACGGAATGTTGTTTATCGCATTGATATATTCATTTGACCGCTTTCAAAAAGAACGAATAATAAAAGTTGAACGTGAAAAAACAAGAGAAAGAGAACTTGCGCAATCAAAGGAAATAGAAAAAGCCTATACAGAACTCAAATCCACTCAAGCCCAACTCATCCAATCTGAAAAAATGGCTTCCCATGGTGAACTCACTGCCGGTATAGCCCATGAAATTCAAAATCCATTGAATTTTGTAAATAATTTTAGCGAGATAAATGTTGAATTAATCGATGAACTAAAGGGAGAACTGGCGATATGCAATATGCAACATCCCCCTCAGGTGGCTATCGGGCGAGCAATTGAAATTGCGAACGACATCAGGGAAAATGAAATCAAGATCAGTCAGCATGGTAAACGAGCTGATGGCATAGTCAAAGGAATGTTGCAACACAGTCAAAAAAGTAAGGGAGTGAAAGAACTTACGAATATTAATACCTTGGCAGAAGAATATTTAAGATTAGCCTATCATACTTATAAATCGAAGCATAAGGATTTGCCTTCCGGAGCGGTAGCGCAGGCAGGCTTCAATTGTGATTTAAAATTAGAATTAGATTCCGATTTACCAATGGTGAATGTAATCCCGCAAGATATCGGTAGAGTACTATTGAATCTTTTTAATAATGCGTTTTGGGCAGTGGGCGAACGCTCCAAGACAGAGGGTGTCTTGGCCCATGGGATCCCTTCGGGAAAGACACCCCCTGTCTTCTTACCAACGGTCACGCTCACTACCAAAAAATTATCGGACCATCAAGTTGAAATACGAATCTCGGACAATGGACCCGGCATCCCCGACCCTATCAAAGACAAAATCTTTCAACCGTTCTTTACTACGAAGCCTACTGGGCAAGGGACGGGACTGGGCTTGAGTCTGGCCTATGATATCGTGAAGGCTCACGGCGGGACGATTTCCGTAAATTCAACAGAATTAGATGGTACTGTTTTTATTATTCAGATCCCTATTGGATGATCTACTTGACAATTTTGGAAGCAAAAGTTTACCTTACAAAAGATCCGTCATATAAAATGAAATATGTGCAATCCCTAAATCCATTTATTTCCCTCCCTAGGCTTGATTATAATTAATTAATTATACAAGTACCAGTTAATAAATTATTGAACTATAAATTTGACAATACCTCTTCTTTTGCTATCATTTAATTCAACCAAATAACTTCCTGTTGATAATCGGGCAACATCTACTGCAATGGTCTGCAGACCCTGGCTCACAAATTGTAGTTGCTGACTT
>JAYSTG010000003.1:0-2378 GCA_043719965.1 Saprospiraceae bacterium
CCCAATGCGTATACTTTATTCAATGAAATATCAGTATAAGCAAAATTGAGGTCTTCAGCGCCTTCCAATCCCTGCATCCAATATGCTGGTATTTTTTTATACCCTAATATGGTACCTAATATCCCTGCAGCAGAAGATGGATTGCAATCTGCATCTTGACCGCACCGCGTAGTGATTTCAAGGGTCTCCGTAAAATCGCCTTTGCCGTACAATAGGCCGATGACTACATAGGCCGAGTTGATAGTAGCATCTATATTAAAAGGTGCGTAGACACCATCCGGACAACCGATATCTTCGGACCATTTGTCTTGAACTTCAAGCCATGTTTTTTTCCATTCTGTGGGATATTTTTTATGCCAGTTCAATACATCTGCTATGACTTTGTAATATTTTGATTGTGCAGGGATGGATTTTAAAGCTTGATTAATAATAAATGGAATATCGGAGGAAATAAATGCCATTGCATACAAATTAGCAATGAAAACTCCTCCATACCACCCATCGCCATAGTTCATGATATGCCCTACTCGATCACAGATTTCATTGGCAGTCTGAGGCATACCTGGCGACATCAGGCCTGCGAAGTCAGCTTCAATCTGAAAGTCTATACAATCCGCATGCGGATTATTTACCCAATGCCCTGACTTCGGAGGATTTATTCCATTCAATATATTATACCTCGCTGCCTGATTTGCATGCCAGAGTTTGTATCCTTTATGTGCAAATGCCTGAGCAAAAGAATCTGCGAGAGCATTCAAGCCATTTTTTTCCATCACCTCTACCCAAGTCAGGTCCAGATATAGATCATCATAGAGACCATCATTAGTCTTCATCATTTCAGCCACATATCCTTTGTACCAGGGTATGGGTTGATATTGCTGAATGATAGTGCCATTAAATCTAAACTCGACCGGGCCACCGAATGTGACTCCAATAGTCTGCCCTGCCCAGCCGCCTTTGATTTTGTCGAAGAGCGACGCTCGAGTTAACGATTGAGCAGTAAGTGGGATTACAATATCAATAAATAATAAAATTAACCAGAAAAACCGTATAGATTGCTTCATCAAATAAATATACTGTAAAAATAGCGGACACAAAAATAATGCCTATGCAGGAAAATAAATCTATTTCTATTAATATACCATTACTGACCCTGCGCCTTGACCACCATTATAAAACAAGCGGATGCGGATGATGTATTCTCTATTCCGGATTAAGCGGTATTGAATTTTCGAATTGTATTCAGATCCACTATCATCATCGCCAGATAAGTAAATCTCTTCGCCATTACTTTTTTCGAACAGCACCATTACGGTATCCATTACACCAAATGTTTCGATATTATATTTTTTAGATCGTATAGGTATAAATTTGAAATTTTTTTGTTCTCCTGGAAGAATATTCATCAATTGGGATTGGCCTGCTTTAATCACGATGTAGTCTTTGCTAGTCAATGGCGGATAGAATTTTTTTACGAACTCTTTATCCTTGGCCGAAAGACCACCCGCAGGAAAAATTCCATTTTGATATTGAACAGGCGAGAAGATCAATCCTGGGCCGAAAGGATAGTGCATGACAGAATTAGGATCATGATTAGAACCTTCTACTTCATTGACAGGCAATTTTCGAATGATATTATGAAAAGTTTCTTCTCGAGTCCAGTGATTAGGCGGGGCCGCTAGTTCTGCGTATACGGCTTCTTCATTCCAAACTATACCTGCATTGGGATTTTGATGCTCGTGAGGAGCTCCGAGCGCATGGCCTATTTCATGAATTGCGGTATCAGGTTGTTGAAGGATGTTCCATCCAAAGTTCATAGTGCGCTCATTGGGTGAAGGTACCAAGTCTATATTATCTCGCCCTACATAGGACCACGATCCATCACCGCGGAGGAAACCAATTTTGATTTGAGCTTCATTGTTATCATTTGTTTCCTCAAATTCAAGGCCAATCCCTTGATCTTTCCATACTTTGAAGGAAGCTTGGACGGCGTTTTTTTGAGTGACATCTCCTTTCCAATTGGAAGGAGATCCATCGCTACCTCCATTAAAAAAATAATATTTCAATTTGGTACCGTTGACCCATTTGCGATCGGATAATAAAATCATCCGCATTCTTCCTGGACTTACTTCTGGTGTAAACTCTCGGTGGGGAGTTTTTATCAATGTACAATAGTGTGGTGGAGAGACTAGAAGCTTGGTGTTTTGGGAGAGCATCGGCTTAAGTTTTCTTTTGTATTTTTTGATGGTGGTTTTAGTTGCCATGATCAAGATAAGTTTTAAATGATAAAATGAGATACATATTCCAGTGTAACTACTTATTGATTTATTACATTGCGTAAAGGATTTTTTAAAACTTTAACTTCGAAAGTTTAACCC
>JAYSTG010000021.1:0-5986 GCA_043719965.1 Saprospiraceae bacterium
CCCGCACCCTGGTTTCCAGAAGCAGTAAAACTATTGGAATCAAACCCAGGTATAGATGTAGGATTACACTTTGCGATCACTGCGGAATGGGACAACATAAAATGGAGGCCGTTGACCGATTGTCCAAGTCTTAAAGATCCGGATGGTTACTTTTATCAAATGATTTATCCTAATGCTTATTATCCTAAAGGCGCTCTGATGGATCATGCCTGGAGGATAGAAGACATTGAAAAAGAACTGCGTGCGCAGATCGCTATGGCAAAAAAATATATACCCAGACTTAGTCACGTATCTGGTCATATGAATAGCCTTGCATTTTCACCTGAAGTGCGAGCCATGGTTTTAAGAGTTTCAAAAGAGCTGAATATTACCATGGTCGATCGAGATCCTGCTAATGATATTAAGACAGCTTATGTCGGGTTTGATTTCAAAAATAAAACCACCGAAGAACGAATCGAAGGATTCATAAATATGCTGGACAAACTCGAAGCAGGCAAAAACTATGTTTATGTAGAGCATCCAGGCCTTAATAATGATGAGTTAAAAGCTATTTATCATCGTGGATATGAAGATGTAGCTCAGGGAAGGCAAGATGTGACTACAATCTTTACCAGTGAAAAAGTCAAAGAAGCAATTCAACAAAAAGGAATTAAACTCATCAGCTATTATCAGCTTATTAGTGGAATGAAATGACAGGAAATCGTAAATGTGCTCAAGTATTTATAGATAAAGCAACTCCTTATTAATAGATTCTTGTACTTTTTGTCTTTTCCAATATGTCATATATAATAAATAAAAATATTTTGTATCAATTGTTTTTTTCTTCAAATCGTCTATATTTGTGCCTGTGATGAAGCAATCTTATTTTGGTTTTTATTTTAGCTACTATTTTATACATAGTAGGATGACCAAAGTTTGATCTGAATAAATCAAAAGAAATAAACTGAAGGGAGTCCTTGAAAAAATCGAGGCTCCCTTCTGCTTTTTTAATGACATGGGTGATCGTACAATATGACAAATACAAATACTGCAATGTTTGGTGATTCGAAAGCTAAAACTTTATCTGTAGCCATCCAAGGTTATCGCGGAGCATTTCATGATATTGCAATTCAAAAATATTTTAAACCTCAAACATTAGCTGTCCATGAGCTGGACACCTTCGACCAAATCGTAGATCAGGTTGTCAACAATCAAGTTGATTTTGGAGCTATGGCCATTGAAAATACCATTTATGGAATGTTGATGCCCAATTTTAACCTACTCAATCGATCCAAAGTATTTATAGATGGTGAAGTATCACTGCGAATAAAACAAAACTTGATCGCATGGCCTGGTGTTCGCTTGGATGACATTAAAGAAGTACATTCTCATCCTATAGCAATAGAACAGTGCCGAGAATATTTTAAAGATCACCCGCATATCAAATTGATAGAAAGTGTGGACACAGCCTATAGTGTCAAAGAAATTAAAGAAAGAAGATTAAAAACGCGTGGAGCTATTGCAAGCACATTAGCGGCAGAGCTGTACGGTATGCATATCCTTACTCCGTCTATAGAAACCAATAAGAAAAATTTTACTCGATTCTTGATCATTGAGAAAAAATCAAAAAGTACAGTTTCACCAGAAGCAGATAAGGCTTCTATCATTTTTACTTTAGCAGATCAGGTTGGAAGCCTGCATCAAGTACTATCTAGCTTTGCGAAAGATCAGTCCAATCTCACCAAAATCCAATCCATTCCGATATTAGGAAAGCCCTTTGAATATGCTTTTTGGGTAGATCTTGTAGGTAAAAATGCTCAACACATTTTACAGTCAATAGAAAATATAAAGCCCTATACCCACGAACTCAAAGTATTAGGAATATACCCTAAAGGCCATCATTATGAACATTAAACCTGCTGACCGAATAGCTCAAGTAGAAGAATATTACTTCTCTACTAAACTCAAACAGATAGCCACCATGCGATCAGAGGGTGCTGATGTCATCAATCTTGGTATAGGTTCACCAGATCTGCCTCCGCATCCTGATGTGATAGACACATTACATCAATGGGCTCAAAAACCAGACGCTCATGGTTATCAGAGTTATCAAGGAAGACCCGAACTCAGAAAAGCAATGGCAGCTTTTTATAAAAAATATTTCCGGGTAGATCTTAATCCTGAAAACGAAATACTTCCACTCATAGGATCCAAGGAAGGGATCATGCACATCTGTATGGCTTTTCTCAATGCTGGCGATAAAGTATTGATACCTGATCCAGGCTACCCTACCTATAGTGCAGCAGTCAAATTGACGGGAGCCATCCCGGTATATTATGATTTAAAGCCTGAGCTTGAATGGCGATTGGATCTAGATAGTCTAGCTAATATTCTACCAGGTGAAATAAAATTAATGTGGATTAATTATCCACACATGCCAACAGGGCAATACGTAGATTCATCATATTTAAAAGCATTGTTATCCTGGGCAAAAGAAAGAAACATCCTGCTCTGCAATGACAATCCTTACAGTTTTATTCTTAATGATCAATATGTTTCGTTGATGTCGATAGAAGGTGCAAAAGATCAAGCCATAGAATTGAATTCTATGAGTAAAGCTCAAAACATGGCCGGTTGGCGTGTGGGCATGGCTATATCCAATGCAAAGTTCATTGATTATTTGGTGCGGTTCAAAAGCAATATGGACAGCGGAATGTTTTTACCGGTACAGATGGCTGCAGTCAAAGCCTTGCAGCTTGGTGAAGATTGGTATAAATCAATTAATGCTATCTACATCGAGAGAAGAAAATCAGCTATTTCAATTGTTGAAACTTTAGGATGCACTTATCAACTCGACCAACAAGGCCTTTTTATTTGGGCCAAGGTTTCTACCCATTTTAAAGATGGGTATGAGCTAAGCGATATCATATTACAGGAGACCCAAGTATTCATTACTCCTGGAGGCATATTTGGTAAGAATGGGTTGCAATACATCCGTATCTCACTTTGCACCTCAGTAGCAGTATTTGAAAAAGCATTGAATAGAATTAAATCATTCTTATTAACATCAGGAATGAAGATATGAAGACTTTGACCGTAATCGGTGTAGGCCATATTGGCGGCTCATTTGCATTAGCAGCAAAAGAAACCGGTATGATCCAACATGTGCTTGGCGTGGACCTCCATAAAGGCAATCTGGATAAAGCTTTAGAGCTTGGACTTATAGACGAAGCACGATCCATGAATGAGGCGATCAAACAGTCTGATCTGATCGTGTTAGCTATACCTGTAAATGTGATTAAAACCTTATTGCCACAGGTATTGGATCAAGTAGAAAATCAAACCGTGATTGATGTAGGTTCTACCAAATCAATCATATTGAATGCTATTACACATCATGCAAAACGCAAAAATTTTGTCGCTACTCACCCTATGGCCGGTACAGAATTTTCTGGACCTGAAGCAGCTTTAGTAGATTTATTTAAAGATAAAACATGTGTGCTCATTGATACAGAGGTAAGCGACCCGTTAAAAGTAAAAAATTTGGAGATTCTTTTGAATGCAATGAAAATGCGACTGGTATATCTGGATGCTCAGTCTCATGATCTTCATGTGGCCTATGTTTCGCATATCTCTCATATAAGTTCATTTGCATTAGCGCTGACCGTATTAGCTAAAGAAAAAGATGAAAACCGAATTTTTGAATTAGCGAGTGGCGGATTTGGGTCCACCGTTCGATTAGCTAAAAGTTCACCCGATATGTGGATACCTATTTTTGAACAAAACAAAGATAATGTGCTCGATGTATTGGATGAGCATATCAATACGCTTTCAAAATTTCGAAGTTTATTGATCAAAAAAGATTTTAAAACTTTCCGACATCTTATCGAAGAGGCCAATCAAATCAAAAAAATATTAAAAAACTAAAAACAGATCAACTCATTAATTTTACATCTAATTATGGAAACAGCAACATTGTCGACCAGACCGTTTACAGACCCAGGTTTTAAGAAACCTTACCTCATCGCCGGCCCATGTAGTGCAGAAACTGAAGAGCAAGTTATGGCTACTGCTGCACAAATGCATGCACAAGGCATCAAACCTGATCTTTTCAGAGCCGGAATATGGAAACCGAGAACTCGTCCTGGTAGTTTTGAAGGCATTGGTCGGCCTGGATTGGGTTGGCTAAAAAGAGTTAAAGAAGAATATGGATGGAAGACTACTACTGAAGTCGCTAATACTCAACATGTGTTCGATGCACTCAAGGCTGGTGTCGATGCACTTTGGATCGGTGCTCGGACGACAGTCAATCCCTTTTCGGTACAGGAAATAGCAGACGCATTAGTTGGAGTAGATATACCTGTATTAGTCAAAAACCCTATCAATCCGGATATGAGTCTGTGGATAGGTTCTTTAGAGCGATTGAAGAAAGCTGGTATCACTAGATTAGGAGTGATCCATAGAGGCTTCTCGGCTTTTGGCAAATCTATCTATAGAAACACGCCACGATGGGAAATTCCGATTGAATTAATCCGGCAGTATCCAGATCTATTCATCATCTGCGACGCTAGTCATATCTGCGGTAATCGACCTGGACTATGGGAAGTAGCTCAACGAGCTATGGATCTTAACTATGATGGAGTCATGCTGGAGACCCATTGCAATCCTGATGCTGCATGGTCTGATGCCTCTCAGCAAGTGACCGGTGAAGGATTGAAAAATATTCTTAATCGATTAGTCGTGCGTGATGAAAATTCTGTAGACCCACAATTCCTGGATAACATAGAAGAAATTCGTCATCAAATCGATGTGGTGGATTCAGAAATATTAAATATGTTGGGTGAACGAATGAAATTAGCAGACAAAATCGGAATGTTTAAAAAATTAAATAATATCAGTATTCTTCAAGCCAGTCGATGGAATGAAATCATAGAAAAAAGTCAAGAGAAAGGTCAGAAACTAGGCTTAGGAGAGGACTTTATAAGTAAGATACTGAGCGCTGTCCATGAAGAATCAATCAATCACCAGGAAAGAGTGATGAACGAATCTTGAATTTAAGTGACTACTTTTATTTTATATCAAAGCACAGCCTTCTTCCGAATTTGAAGAAGGCTGTTTTTATATTATAGCGTCTATGAGTTAAATGTCATGAAAAGTGATTCATACATTTCATTAATCCAGCTATCTTTGGCCTCTATGCAATCTTTGGAGCAACCCGGAATAAGGGAGATCAGCAAGTTAGAATTATTAGCCAATCAGGTCGTAGAAGGCTTTATTGTAGGACTTCATCAAAGCCCTTTTCACGGATTTTCCGTAGAATTTGCAGAGCACCGGATATACAATCAAGGTGAAAGTACGCGCAATATTGATTGGAAGGTATATGCCCGTACAGATAGGATGTATAGCAAACGATTTGAAGAGGAGACTAATCTGCGCTGTCATCTCGTGATCGATAGCAGTTCTTCGATGCAATTTCCTATCAGTAGTTTGCAAAATGCCAATGATACCCAAAATAAATTTATTTTTTCTGCGCTTGGGGCTGCCTCTTTAATGAATATTTTTAAAAGACAGCGAGATGCGTTCGGACTGAGCTTATTTAATGATACCTTGAAGACTCATACTCAGGCCAAATCCAGCACTGCCCATTACCGGCTGCTTCTGAGTTACCTCGAAAAAGAGCTTGAGCATCCAGGTGAGTTAAAGCCCACGCACGCCGCTACAGTTTTACATGAAATTGCCGATCGCATTCACAAGCGCTCCATGGTCATTATCTTCTCTGACATGATGGAAGACCCGACCCGATTGGATGAGATTTTTGCAGCCTTGCAACACCTCAAACACAATAAACATGAAGTCATTTTATTTCATACGGTACATCATAAAAAAGAAATCGAATTTCAATATGAAAATAGACCACACTTATTCATTGATCTCGAGACCGGAGAAAAAATCAGATTATTGCCTAAAGAGATTGAAAAAGAATATAAAATTCAAATGAATAAAGTGC
>JAYSTG010000201.1:0-4662 GCA_043719965.1 Saprospiraceae bacterium
GATTCCAAAACCAATACTTTTGTTAATAAAGCTCCTACCGCCTCTAGAGATCTTGAAGCAGTTCAAGTTTCTAACCAAAGCACTGAGGTGAAGAAAATGGATTGTAGCAAAATGAGTAAAGCCGAATGTGCTGAGAAAATGGCCAAAGGCGAATGCCATCCAAAAGTGAAAACTTAGACAAACTCTTAAGCTTATTAAGCTTATAACGAATATATAAGCCATTGTAATTTAATAGATTACAATGGCTTTTTTTGTTTTAGAATAAACTCGACGAATATAGATTCATAACTACTAGGTGTATCGGTATTATGATTTATCTTTATGGCCCCCTCTGATCTATTGTTTACCATCAACCATTGTGTATGGCTTTTAAGTACTTCAATTCAGTAGACGAGACTATAGGAAATACCCCGATCATCAAATTGAGATCTGTATCCGAGCAAGTCAACTCTAATGTCTATGCCAAATTTGAATCATACAATCCCGGCCACTCTGCCAAAGATCGTATAGCATTATACATCATTAATAAAGCAGAACGGGAGGGTAAGCTCAAACCCGGAGGCACCATCATAGAATGCACCTCGGGCAATACCGGTCGCTCACTGGTCATGATCGGAGGTCATAGAGGTTACAAATGTATTTTTACAGTGCCGAATAAGATCAGTGAAGAAAAGAAAAGAATCCTCGTAGCGCTTGGAGCAGAAGTACATGTTTGTCCCTCCTCCGTCAAACCTGAAGATCCACGCTCCTACTATAGTCAAGCACAGTTTTTTGCTGACAGTATTCCCAATTCCTATTTTGTAAATCAATATTACAATATGGATAATGTGGATGCTCACTACTACCTCTCCGGTCCCGAGATTTGGGAACAAACCAATGGTGAGATCACTCATTTTTTAGCTTGTTCAGGTAGTGGTGGCACCTTGAGTGGCACTTCCAGATATCTCAAAGAGCGCAATCCCAATATTAGGATCATCGGTATAGATGCCTATGGCTCGGTCTTAAAAAAATACTTTGAAGAAGGAATCTTTGACCAGACTATCATCAAACCCTATGCACTTGAAGGGGTAGGTAAAAACATCATCCCAATGACTTTTATCACAGAGCATATCGATCAGATGGTACAGGTCAAAGATCAACTAGCTATCAAGCGTGCCATCAAACTCACCGCCGAAGAAGGATTGATGATCGGCCCTAGTGGAGGAGCAGCTATTCAAGGTGTATTTGAAATCCGCAAAGACCTCAAACCCACCGATCAGATCTTGATCTTGGTACCCGATCATGGTAGTCTCTATCTCAGCAAGATATATGATGATGATTGGATGAATGAAAATGTATATCATAAGCCTAAAAAGAATAAGTATGGCTTACCGTCCTATGATCGGATGAGGAAGTTACTGAATGGGATATATGAGAGTTATAAGCAATAGAATGTCATCTTGAATTAGTTATTTGATTGCCGCATCCTCCTAGGTACACCGCAATAAATTGCAGTGCACAGGAAGGAACAGTCTCGTACAATGGAATTTATTCCCTTGCTTAACCATCAAGCTTTAAACATAGAATGTCCTCAACATAGCCGGCATACTACACTCATAAAAAAACCGAAGCATTTTCACACTTCGGGTCATTTTCTTATCTTGATATTAGTAAAGGTATGGTAAATAAGAATTGGTTTAATGTTACATGCTCGGCGCTTTCTCTCCTCTATGACAAGTGCCGCAGCTGATCATATGATCTGATTTGAATTTTTTGGTGATATACTTTTTATTGATATCCATCGTCATCTTGACCATAGCTCGAGTCATTTCTTTTTCGCCTTTTTCATCAGACACAAAATCCCATTCACTGAATGGCGCTCCTTCTTTGCTTTTATGACAGTGGTTACATTTTACGCCAAGCGCCTTGTTCCAGCCCTGCATGATAGCTTTGAGATTATCTCCACCGGTACCTTTTGGAAGCACTTTCAGGTTTTTAGGTTCTGTAGGCCATACCCAACTGTCTTTGGGTTGGAAAGCAAATTCGCAAAATAATGGAATAGCTGCGATGAGTACGAGCACAACCAATTTGTGAGTCAATGATTTCATAGATTTTTTATTTTAAGAATGCTTTAAACTAATACTATATCACAGTCCAGCAAAGGTTTTAAGAAAAATTTTATAAAAAATTTTCTTACCCACTATTTTGACTGCTTAAATAGTTCCTGAACCCTGGATTCTATGTCAAAAACAGGCGTGGCTCCTGCCATCGTGGCCACAGCCGCCCCCATACCACAGGCATATTTAAGACACGACTCTGGCTCGTTGCCGACCAGGGCTTTAGCCATGAACATAGCTAAGAAGGAATCCCCGCTTCCAATCGTGTCCGATACGGTTACTTTATATCCTGGATGAGTATAAAAGGAATCACGGTCGTAATACGCAGCGCCTTGATCCCCACGAGTGACCATGATGAGATCTACCTCTGGATATTGATGTAGCAATAATTGTACCCTTGCGTTTTCATCCAGTAATCCATCTTCATACCACGATGTAATAAGCGAAAGCTCCTCGTGATTGATTTTGATCCAATCCGTATGACTAAATAGAAAATGCACTAGATCTTTATTGTAAAAAGGAGCTCTAAGATTGATATCACATATTTTCAAACTGGAGATAGGCCAAAGCTTTTGCAAAGATCTTCTATTGATTTCAGTACGACAAGCCAGAGATCCAAAGACTACGATGGGTTGAATAGATTTCAATGCAGGCAATGTTTGATCTTGAATCTTGATAAAATCCCAGGCTGCAGGCGCCTGTATGGTATAGCTTGCTTCTTGTCTTTCATTTAATGAAACCAAGACTTTTCCAGTAGGCTGATCATTCCATTGGATCAAATCAGATGGAATTTGTTTGCTTTTAAGGAACTCTGCCAATTCAAATCCCAAATCATCCTTACCGATTGCAGTCAAAGGGGAGGCTTCTAGTCCCAAACGATTTAAATGAAAAGCAACATTCATGGGTGCACCGCCAGGCATTTTGCCTTGGGGTAACATATCCCAGAGTATCTCGCCAAAACAAATGATTTTGCTCATCCTTGCAAAATTAGAATACTTATAGAGTTTCTTCGAAATAAAAAGTAGGAGGATGGATAACCATAAACCCATCCATCAATGCAAGTTCAATTTTCTTTTCCAGTCTTTACCTAAACAAGATCTCTAATTGACACTCTAACATAGAGCTTGCAACCAAAGTACTTTCATACTATAAAGGGTTGTTAGTGGCCGATCTTCTTTCTGTCATCAAGGTTTAAATTTTTCAAAGGTGGTACCGTTGAATTTAAATGTTCCATTATCAGGTGTTCCAAGCCATAAGTCGTCTTGGTTATCTTTGTACATTGAAACTACATTGACATCTTTCAAACCATCTTTAACTGAATATTTTGAAATGTTCTGCCCATCATATTTAAACACGCCCCTGTCCCAAGTCGTCAACCAAATATCTCCATTTTTGTCTTCTACAATGTATTGAAAGTAAATGTATTCATCTCCATCGAATAATTTTTTATTTCCAATTCCATTAATTTTTTGATATTGAAGTCTGTCGCTTTTAGCTGTTTTGGCAAAATTAAAAATGAACCGATGCCAGGTATTACAGAACCAAAAACTTCCTTCCAGATCTTCAAAAATAGAGCGAATACCAAAACTACCACCATTAGGCGTCTCCGTCAAATCTTTTTCGTACATCCATTTAATGGATTGTCCATCAAAACGGCAAGCACCAAAAATAGAAGTACCAAACCACATAGCACCTTTACGATCTTTATAGATACAATAAACTTCATAAGGACTAAAAAATGGATTGATACCTTTTGCATAAATTTCGTCGTGTAGATAATGTTTTGGAAATTCTAATTGGAATAGATTTTCTCCGTCATAGCGATAAGGGCCGTGTTCTTCCTTTTTGCCCAATATGTTAAACCACAAATCATTAAGTTCTAATTTCCATTCTTTACTTTTTATCGGTTGTAAAGTAGTAAATTGTTTTCCCTGCCCATCCAGCCTGCTTGACTGGTAGGCAGGCAGGCGGGCGTCAAATTTGCAGATACCCTTTAGCGTAGAGAAATAAATATTCCTTAATTTATCTTCTTGAATTTGCCTGATACTGTCATTAACTAGTCCGTGTTTTGTAGTGAAATTGATTATGGTTTTTCCGTCATAGCGATATACGCCTTCGCCATTGCTTCCAAACCAATAATTATTACTTTTGTCTTGATAAACATACCATAAATGGTCTCCAAGTTGTGCTACGGTGTCACCTTGCGAAATAGGCCCATTCAAAATTTTAGTATGAGATGTTTTAGTTTTAGTCTGGCTGTTGCAGGATGGCAATAGGATGAATATGTTTAAAAATAAGAGAGTTTTTATCTTCATTATCTTTAAGTTCACTTTGTCCTTTGAGTGCAAATATTTCGTACCCTAATTTTATCCAAATTTCTTTATTGTCTGATGTCATTGGGTGTCGTCTATAAAATTACCTCTAACGGCAGTTTGTGAAAAAACCAATCTGCCGCCCTATAAATATACACACACTGTGAATAATCTGGTAACAATCCCGCTAAATATTTTGTATACATTACAACATGCAATTTATAACAGGACAACCCCGCCAACAAACTTATTTC
>JAYSTG010000202.1:0-13511 GCA_043719965.1 Saprospiraceae bacterium
GCAAGCTGATGATAAAGAGCTCGGCAATATTCAACTCAGCCCTTCAGCGTTCGTATGGAATGCATCTATGGGCAAGACGATGGGTCAACACCACCTTTACTTCAATGTTGACCAGACTTATAGGGCTCCTAATATCGATGATGCCGGTACCTTGGGGATAGTAGATTTTAGATATGAAGTACCCAATTATGATTTGAAGCCTGAAAAAGGTTTTCATTTTAGCTTAGGCCACCGATGGGCAAACAAAAAATTTAGAGTGGAGTCGGGCCTATTTTATTTGACGCTTCAAGATTTGATCACTCGAATCAAGATAGCGGATAAAGTAATCAACGGATTTCCGGTATATATCAAACAAAATACGGACCGATCTAAAATCTATGGAGGTGAGGCTTCCCTCCAATGGTCCATGAGCCGATATCTTGAGCTACATGCCGGAATGCAATACACGTATGGTCAGAATATCACAGCTGACGAACCTCTCCGCCGCATACCACCATTGTTTTATCACACCAGAGTGATGATCAAACCACTACAGCGTCTTCATACGTATGTAGAATCAATCAACGCTAGCCAACAATCCAGACTTGCTGCTGGCGATCTGGCAGACAACAGAATATCAAAAACAGGTACACCCGCTTGGAATATCCTTAATCTTGGAGTGGGGTACAATCAAAAAAGTTTGACTACGCGCCTAAGCCTTGAAAATATATTAAATAAGGATTACCGTATACATGGTAGCGGTATTAATGAAGCAGGCAGATTGATGAGGCTAAGTTTGATGTATAACTTTGGATTCAATTAATCTCTGGGTTTGTTATAAATTAATAAGATCTCTATCTCGACAAGTTTCAATTGCATCATAGAGATCAGATAGTTCCGATCTTTGGAATCGGAAGACTTGCATAAAGGACTAGCTATTCCTTGGATAATATTTTACACTTCATTCTTACCGAACATAGCCTAGGATCGAGTGACCTTGCAAAACTGGGCTCATATAAATTTGCTCAGCTTAACCAAAGATCTTTTCAACGTTAAAATTGGTTCGAAAAAAATTTGGATAAAAGTTAACACACGCTTAACGCTGGCTTAGCATGCAGTAAACATTCATTGTAGTACTTCACCGAAGTTTTAAAAAAGTATGTACCATGAAAAATTGTATTGCACTATTTTGTTTATTGACCATCTTGATTTCATCTTGTACTCCACAGGAGATCCAAACGCCTGCCATCGAAAGTGAGTCAACTTCGTCACAGCTTTCCAATGCCAAAGACGAAGCCAATTTATTTACACTGACCGGCTCTATTGACCTGGGTCCTACTGGAGCTGCAGAGATCAGTGACTATGATCCGTTGACTAAAAAACTTTTTGTCGTCAATAATACCAATAATAATAATCGCATCGATGTATTAAATCTTTCCAATCCATCGACACCTGTGTTGATGACGAGTATCGTGATAGCACCATTTGGTGGATTGGTCAATAGTGTATCCGTACATGGTGGTAGGGTAGCTGCCAGTATAGAAGCAGTAGATAAAGTGAGCGCCGGCAAAGTGGTCATTTTTAATACGACTACACTGCAAGTAATCAAAGAAGTGACGGTAGGATCATTGCCGGATATGGTGACTTTTACGCCGGATGGTTTGTATCTATTGAGTGCCAACGAAGGAGAGCCTAATGCAGATTATTCGATTGATCCGATCGGAAGTGTGTCTATCATCGATGTCATGCAGGATTATGCAGTGACTACTCTTGACTTCAGTAAATTTAAAAACCTTGATTATAAACTGGCCGAGAAAGGATTTAGAATCTTTGGACCAAAAGCTAGTTTTGCTCAAGATATAGAGCCGGAATATATCACGGTGGCTTCCAATTCCAAAATAGCCTGGGTCACGTTGCAAGAAAATAATGCTTTTGCTCAAATCAATGTACGTGCTAAAGAAATCACTCAAATATTTCCATTCGGATTCAAAAATCACAAACTGCAAGCGTATGCCATGGATGCCAGTGATCAAGACGGTGGTACCAATATTAAGACATTTCCTGTACGCGGGATGTATGAGCCTGATGGCATTGCCGTCATGGATTTCGAGGGCCAACCTTTTTTATTTACAGCCAATGAAGGGGATTCCAGAGAATACAGTACCTACGTTGAAAATGTCCGATTCGGAAGTTCAGGGTATAAAATCGATCCATCCTCAATGCCATTTGGCGCCGCAATGAAAGCTAATACAGAACTCGGGCGACTCAATGTAAGTACAGCTATCGGTGATTACGACAAAGACGGAGATTTTGATGAGATTTATACTCATGGGGGTCGATCGTTTACGATTTGGAACGGCAGATCTGGAGATTGGATCTATGACAGCTTTGGAGACCTTGATCAACAAGCCATTAAAGCAGGTAAGTATCCAGACAGCAGAAGTGATGATAAAGGTACTGAGCCTGAGACCGTAGTACTAGGCAAAATTGGCGATCAAAATTTATTATTTGTTGGATTAGAGCGGGCAAATGCCGTAGTAGTATATGATGTCACTAATCCCCTTAAACCAATCTTTTTGCAATGGATCAATACTGCTGTTGGCCCTGAAGGTGTTGTATTTGTACCTGCTGTAAATAGCCCTTCTGGCAAAAATTTACTGATTGTGAGTTGTGAAGTAGATGGTGTCGTAATGATTTTTTCTGTAGCAAATAGTAGTGCTGCATTTTAGTAGCCTTGTGCTAACTTCCACCTAGTTTGATCGCTTTACCATTTGCCATAGATTAATCTTGTGAAGTGCGGCTTCACGTTCTGTACACTGTGGCATCGCAATTTATTTTGATGCAATTGGTTTATTTTGAAATGGATTTTAGTTTTTTTTAATAAGCAGCTAATTCCCGTAGCATAGTACCGAAGGCTAAAGTCATTCCATTGCCACCAAAACCATTTACCAAAGTGCAATGCTCATCTAGTCTGTGAATTAAATATGGTTTGTTGTCATTTAATTTGAAATAGACACCTTTCCAATAGGATTGGATCACCGGATCTGCTAACGTACAGAAACGATCTAAATAGTCCAGGATTTTTTGATTAATAGATTGTTGGATGAACGGGTCGAACGATGAGGCATACTTATGACTGTCTCCAATAGTGACCTCGCCAGCATGATTTTGAGCAGCCATCACATGTATCCCTAGCTGCAGTAGATCATTGTGTTCCTCTTGTAGCCGATCTGATAAAGCCTTTAAAGTAGTAAGTCCTCGGAAGGCTTGATAGTGTAATAAGGTCAAACCTCCACAGAGAGAAGGCCCCAGTTTAAAATTATTCGGTTGTGATCTTGTCCGCATCATTTGTAATTCACAGAGGACGCCATGCTCTTTTAGGATGTCTGGATACAACAGTTCAATTTCAGCTCCGGAACAAATAAATAGTTGATCTGCAGTCCATTTGCCCGTAGGACCAGAACACGTATTTCCATAGATTGATAATATTGGAGTATTGCAGATCAATGTACATGAAGGGTGTGAACCTATCCAATTGAACAATTTTGAGATTGCTTCCCGGGGGTCTATCAGCATTTCATCTTCTGAGTACATAGCTCCTAGTAGGCCATGTGTGTTGATGGCTTGCGATTTTTCAGCTGTTTGGGCGGGATTCAGCCATCGTATTTTCCGTTCAAGCCGTTGATGCTCTATAAATTCTAATAACAAATCTTTTTCATCCTGATGATAAGCCAAGTGAAATGATCCATTGGGATTGAGGTGGAAACCAACTCGATTGCACATCTCCAGCCAGATGGCTTTAGACGCTAGAGCCAATTCAAGTCTTGGCCCTGTTGGTTGACCGATAGGCCAGATCATTCCAAAATTGCGTACTGAAGCCCCAACAGGGGTGCTGTTTTTTTCTAGTATTGTTACTTTTAAACCTTTTTGGATCAAGGCATAAGCTGTGGCGAGGCCTACTATGCCTGCACCTACCACTATAGCCTGATTTTTCACCATCTTATAAGTTTTAAATCACAGATGCGATAAGATGATGTCAGTAGCTCCCCGAAGATTGTTGACTAAGTGAGTATGGGGGTGTTTTTTTAGCTCATCTTTAGGAAAGTTTTTAGAACATATCCCAATATTTAGGCCACACTCTGCATTAAATCCTTCCAGCAAATCAGAGGGGGTATCGCCTATTTTGGCTACCTGACTGCTATCTGAGATTTTTAGTTTTTTGATGAGGTGATCGATCATGTATGGATAAGGCCTTCCTGAAATGACTTGGTCTGAAGATATACATGCGTCGATGAGTTCATTCCATTCTAGGGTGTTTATTATGGTTTTCATGATAGCCTTGCCAAAACCTGTATTCAGAGCGATTTTTATCCCCGCTGCGCTTATTTTTTGCATGGCAGTATTGGCATAGGGTGCAGGTTTGACATGGGATTCATAGTGTTCCAGCATCATTTGATTAAATGCTTTATAGATAACAGCTGTCAGTTTTGTTTTATTTTTTTGGATTCCACTTTCTTTCAGAATAGATAGGATAGCATATTTTTTTTCATAACCCATATACCCATTTACAATATTTGCCTCGACAGTCAGACCTTGGGTTTGGAATGATTTTCTAAAGGTTTTGAGCACACTATTGTTGTCCAAAACAAGCGTACCAGCCATGTCAAATACACATAGCTTTATGACCGGTCGATTCATGATCGTGAAGTATAGTTGATTCGATGCAAAGCTCAGTCGTTGGAGGGATTTTGCAGCAAAACAGAGTATTAATCTTCTATTAAATATTTTCTTAGACCGAATTTTGCTTTACCGCAACGAAACTTTGCCATTTCTCTTTTAGGCCTTCAGAAAGTACCCTAGGCACCTTAGCCTGACCATTTAATTTGCCCCTCGAGTCCAACCATTCAAAAAACCATGCGGTAGGTATCACGACTACCTCTATATTGTGTAACAAAGCTACCCGTTGTATAGCATAGTCATCATTATTGATTTTGAGATATTGGTCTATCGCTTGGCGCACGCCATCCGGATTGACACAGGAATCAGATCCTATATACCATCGATGTGCAAAATGAGTCCCGCTGTGCTCACCGGTCACAGTGTATTCCCTGATTTTAAATCCAAATTGTTTATTTAAGTGTTGAATAGCCGCATGGATATTGTCTTCTGAGAGATGCTCGCCAGTCAAGTTGAGCGATTGTTTGGTACGCCCGAGTATCTTGATTTTGCAATTTTCTTTATCGGTAAAACAAATGACATCCCCTATCATATAATGCCAAGCACCAGATGTCGTGGAGATCAACAATGCATAAGGAGTGTGCTCTTCTACATCTTCAATCAATACGGTAACCGGAAATTTTGAAATTAGTTTTCCATTTTCATCAAAATGCCGATCATCAAAAGGTATGAATTCATAATAGACTCCATTACTCATGGCGAGCTTCATCGATCGGTCCTCTTTGTCGACTTGAAAAGCCATGAATGCCTCTGTGGCTGCATAAGCATCCAGATATAAGAGCGGTTGTTTAAGCGTCTGCTCGAATGTTTCTTTGTAAGGATCAAAAAATATCCCACTGTGTAGGAGTATATTCAGGTTAGGCCAGATTTGGTGAATATGATCCAAGCCATAATGGGCTATGATTCGTTCAAGGATCAGTTGAGTCCATGCTGCATTACCGACTAAAAATCCAATATCCCACTGAGGGGCTTCGTGTATGATGGCTGCCATACGATCCTCCCAATCAGGTAAGTCCTGTATGGTTGCTCCGGGTTTATAAAATGAATGCAGCCAATACGGCCTATTTTTAGCCATGATCCCACTATTAGCACCATAGAAATGTAGACCCTCTCTGGTTAGTTTAGTTGAGCCACCCACCATCAATGCCTGTTTACTCAACAGAGCTGGTGTGACTTCAGGATATTGAGCAAGAGATGAAAATAATTTTAGAGAAAGCCGGCTCCAGGCATAAAGGCTTTCATGGGTG
Organism: Saprospiraceae bacterium; assembly: GCA_043719965.1. Taxonomy (GTDB): domain Bacteria; phylum Bacteroidota; class Bacteroidia; order Chitinophagales; family Saprospiraceae; genus JADJLQ01. The sequence goes on from JAYSTG010000202.1 coordinate 5,964, forward strand.
ACTGGGATATACTTACTGGCAGATTGGGTACTCCCGCTCGATACACCATAATACGGGATAATACCAGGCCAAGACACATTGGGTTCATCCATGCGGGCTCGTTGCCACCATTCAGTATACATATGTTCATATTGGTATACCGGCATCCATTTTTTGAATTCGGCCCTTGGATCTTTGAGTTTGATCAGGTCATTAAAATCATATCGTTTGCCAAAAGCAGTGCTTTTCGCATATTTCAGGAGTCGTTGTAATACTCTGATTTGCTTTTGTTTTGGATTTTGTTTGATCAGAGACTCTTGAGGGACAAACTTGATTCCGGTGTGTAATAATTGACTTACAAATGACATGGTAGGTTGGTTTAGCACGGGCTAAACTTAGAGATACAAGATTAAGCGTAGATGAACACAGGATTATGATTTTGTAAATTTTCAATACTCGTCACATGATTTGATTTTTGGTGGGATGCTTAAACTGATGAATTTGAACCGATTCTACTATTTTCTTTGACTGAATTAAAGTTTGTAATTGGTATATGATCAAATCAGATTTTTAGCGGCTAAAATTATCGCCAAGCCTAGATTTCGAGTCCACGTACTTAAGAGTATCTTTGATCTATGATCAAAATCGGTGATTACAATACACTTAAAGTAATTCGTGAAACTTCTATAGGATTATATCTGGATGACGGTGCAGAAGGTATCTTGCTGCCCAAAAGATTTGTACCTGAAAATACCAAGGTTGACGATGAACTACAAATATTCCTGTATCACGATAAAGAAAATAGAATCATAGCAACGACTCAAAAGCCGATAGGAAAGGTAGGAGATATCGTCTTGCTCAGATGTGTTACTTCTACACCACTGGGAGCTTATCTGGATAATGGTTTGATGAAAGATTTATTTATTCCTAAGAGCAATCAAGTGCATGTCATGGTGCCTGATCTGTCTTACCTGATTATGATCTACCTGGACAATGTATCCGATCGATTAGTAGGGACAGAGCGATTAGACCCATTTTTGAAAAATGATGAGCTCCATGTAAAAGTCAATGATGCAGTAGACCTCCTGGTATATCGTAAGACCCAAATCGGGTATCAAATGATTATCAATAATAAACACTTGGGACTATTGCATCAAAATGAAATATACCGTGATATAAAGATTGGAGATCGCTTTAAAGGGTTTATAAAGAAAATACTGCCAGACCATAAAATCGATGTGGTAGCAGGAAAACAAGGCTTCAAGCGTATAGAGGATGAAGCTGAAAAAATAATCCGTATGCTGGAAGAGCAGGATGGCTACCTACCCTATCATGACAAATCTGATCCTGAAACGATCTATGCGATATTTGGTATGAGTAAAAAAACATTTAAAATGACCGTGGGAGGATTATATCGGCAGAAAAAAATCGTTTTGGAAAAGGAGGGGATAAGGCTTAATAGATAGAGTGGCTGACTTATAGTACCATTGAAAAACAGAACTATTTTCGGATTTCAAAATCAATAATCAAGAGATTTAAATTCAATCCTTTCAGCCCGCTTTTATGCAATATCATTACAAGGTGATTATATGGAAGTTTCCTTACTGACTACTTAGAAGTAAAATATCGGGGTAAAAAGGTTGGGAATGAATAGGTGTGGAATTGAATGGATTGATTGATAAATTAATAAAATTATACTATATAAGCAATATTCCCAATTCAACAAGTTATTTCATTTAAGTAATAGCATTAAATTTGGCATAATGTTTGATTTTATTAAATTATGAACAAGAAATCAAACTGGGTAGGCACGACCCTTATTACTATTTCATTATTATTTTTTTCAATCGAAACTTCATTCAGTCGGAAGTCGGATAATGTATTTACTGACGAAATCCCGGCATTAATGCATTTATTCATTTGTGAAGGTAATTCAATCACACTGACTGCCCCTCCCGGTCATACGTATCTATGGAGTAACAATGCGACTACACAAACAATAAATGTAAGTCCAATAGTAACCACCAGCTATTATTATATACTATTGGATATTGACCAAAACACCTTACATAATTTAAATGTAGTAGTCTATCCCAAGCCATCACTTGCTATTGCAGGAAACACTTCAATATGTGCAAATTTTCCAACCACTTTATCTGCCACAACCCTTAATAGTGGAGCACCTATCCAATCCTACAAATGGTCAACAGGTGAAGCCAATAAAGTCATTGTTGTCAATCCTGCTATCAATACTAAATACACCGTCGAAGTCACTGATTTTTATCAATGTAAAAATTCTGCTGAAATTAACATAACTGTAAATCCTTCTGTGATTCAAAGTGGAATTGTAAATGATGTTTCTTGTACTGGAGCTGCCAATGGAAGCATCACCTTACCTTTGATTTCGGGAACACCCCCCTATAGCTTCGATTGGACTGATCTGAATAATAATAACGAACCTAAAGATCGCACCAATCTCATGCCAGGTAATTATTCTGTGGTAGTGACAGACTCTAAAGGATGTAATTCTACAGGTTATTATTCGATAAAAGAAAGTTCACCGTTAGATGTTTCTGGAAGCACTAATAGTGCCAAATGTGGTGAAAATTCTGGATCAATCATTTTAAGTGTTGTAGACGGATCATTTCCATACAATTTTGATTGGGCAGATATAGTCGGTACTAACAATAGTAAGGATAGAACTAATCTTGGAGCAGGTACTTATTCAATAATAATTACAGACTCCAAGGGATGTACTGTTAATAAAAGTTTTACTATTTCTCAGCTAGGAGGTCCAGTAATTGACCATTATCTTACAAATACTAGTTGTGCCGGCGCTAATACTGGAGCTATCAATCTAACGATTTCTGGAGGATTAGCTCCTTATACTTTTTATTGGGCAGATTTGGGAGGATCTGCAGGCCCTGAAGATAGAATTAATTTGCCTAATGGGCCTTATACAGTAACCGTGAAAGATGCTAATAATTGTTCAAAAACTTACTCAACCTATATTTCCACTGAGCAATATACATATCCACTATTTACTTCAATACTATCAAAAAATGTTACCTGCCATGGAGCAAATAATGGATCCATATCGCTTACCCAGCTTGATCCCCAGCAAGTGTATTTATATGATTGGGCAGATATTCCTGGTACTAATAACCCTCGTGACAGGGCAAATTTAGCTTCAGGTAATTACTCAGTGATTGCCCAAAATTCGATAGGATGTACATCTAGTTTTTCATTCACCATAAGTCAACCTAGTATGGCCCTATTTGTGACTGGCCAAGTTAATCATACATCATGTGGTGAATCGAATGGATCTATCGTTTTAAATATTTCAGGTGGTAGCCAGCCCTATCGCATAGATTGGCAAGATATATCTGGTGTCAATGATATAAAAGATCGAACAGGTCTTGCATCTAACTTACTGACATTCCCATATGTAGTAAAAATATATGATGCTAATGGGTGTGAGGCAACTGCATCATTCAATATTAATCATAGTATATACCCACAAATAATTAATGATACTGTCACGCATAATCAATGCTTTAATCAGGCTGTCGGCGGCATTAAATTTTCGATTTTAGGGACTATTCCTTTAGGTGTGACTAAACCTTTTATTTATGATTGGGAAGATATTACAGGGAGAGACAATATAAAAGATCGGACAAACCTAAAAGCTGGTACTTATTCTATAATCGTTACAGATTATTTCGGATGTACAGCAAAGAAAATATTTTTGTTAACTCAGCCTGATTCAGCTTTGTTAATTACTTCTTCATTGACTAATACCTCATGTAGTACACCCAGTGGCAGTATTACACTTGTGGTAAAAGGAGGAAAAAGTCCTTATAATTTTGATTGGTCAGATTTATCTGGGGCGAATAATCCCCAACAAAGAACAAATCTGCCCAGCGCTTCTTATAATGTCAACGTAACTGATATATTGGGTTGCTCCAAATTGCTTAATTTCAATATTTCCAATCCATTTGCGCCTCAGATCACTGCTCAACTCACACAACTTACTTGTAGTGGATCTTCCAACGGAGCCATAGTCATTAATGCAACCAGTGGAGTTCTACCCTATACCTATGATTGGCTTGATATCGGCGGAGCCTCCAACCCAAAAGATAGGTCCAATCTTGTAGCAGGTACATACGAGTTAAAGATAACGGATGGAGCTGGTTGTATCATTCAATATCAATACAAAATAAATTTAATCGACCCAATAACCGTATCCACCTCGATCACCCATCAAGTTATTGACAACTTTAAAGGGGAAATCAATATAACCGTAAGCGGTGGCACGGCGTCTTATAAATATGATTGGGCAGATATAACAGGCCTTGATAATCCTGCAGATAGATTAAATCTGGACCCTGGCACCTATCAAGTAGTAATCTCTGATAAGAATAATTGTACTTCTTCACAATCTTATACGATAAATTCGATTGCTTCACCGATTATAGTAACACCCCAAATCAAAAATAATACTTGCTTCGGTGATACATCTGGTCAGATCCAGCTTACTATTTCAGGAGGAACTGCACCTTATACATTTGATTGGAATGATTTATCAGGCAGCTCAGACGCTAGAGACCGATTTAAATTAACCAATGGCTCTTACTCTGTAGAGATCCTAGACGATGCAGGTAATAGAAAGAAATCTGTTATTAGCATTCAAAGTCCTCCTCAGATTTCCATTACCCCTGAGGTCAAAGACTCAAATACCGTGTCATGGGGTTCGATACTTTTAGTAGTCAATGGCGGTGTCCCACCATATTATTTTAAATGGCAAGACTCGGTAAATTCAAGCATAACTAAATACAGAGATAGCCTCAGGCCTGGTAGATACGGTATTAAAATCACTGACCAAAATGGGTGCAGTATAGACACTGCCTATTATATTAATCAATCTCTGCTCAATAAGATAAATTTAGATTATTATATAGACCATATTGCTTGCGCAGGAAATAAATCCGGCAAGATAAATATTTTTACTTTCGGCGGAGTAGCACCTTACACTTATGATTGGTCTGATCTGAGCGGCACTAATGATATTGCGTCCAGAGATAGTTTAGTCATAGGGATATACCATGTAATCATTAAGGATGCAAATGGTCAGGCTATAGGCCAATCATTTGAAGTCAAAGAAGCTAAGCCACTCGATATTACATACGCTATTATTTACACAGGTTTCAATAATATATTCGATATTGCTATCACTGCAACCGGAGGCTCAAAACCTTATTATTTTGATTGGCAAGATATTAATGGGCCTCTCAATCTCGCAAATAGAACCGTGCCAAGAGGTGGCAATTATTACTTGACAGTAAGTGATTCACTCGGCTGTGCTGTAAAAAAAGAAATCACAGTCTTGAATAATTGGGCCATGAATGTGACCCCCACGTATATTCCACCATCTTGTATTGGAGGTAGTAATGGTTCTATTTCCTTTAAATTTTCATTCATTCCACCACCTAGCCGTCCATTGATTTATTATTCTTTCAATGGCGAACCAGAGGTGGTTACCAGTAATACAAGTTTGACAGTAACAAAATCAAATTTAAAAGCTAGTACTTATAAATTATTTATTAGGCCGACTCTAGGCTGGGATTATGAGCAAACGACTTTCTATTTCACACTACCTGAACCAACACCTGTTAAAATAACGGAGACTCATAATAGGATCAATTGTAAAAGCCCTCTGGCCGGATATATCAACTTAGATGTCAAAGGCGGTGCAGCTCCTTATACCTATGCCTGGTCTGATGGTCCCACCACACAACATCGTACTCAGGTTAAAGCAGGTACTTATAAAGTAAAAGTGACTGATGCCAAGGGGTGTAAAGATAGTCTATCGATCACTACTTACAGCTATAGTGTCAATGGCCAGATCATAGAGAAAGACACCTGTCAGCCTTACTTTTATCTAGCCGGACCTGACACCACTCTAAGTATAGATGAAAAAACACCTTGTCATTTTATAGGCGTGGACATTGGTCCAGAATATTGTTATTCCTGGGAGCCGAGTGCCCTTTTTCAAGACTCACATTCGCCCATACAGTATGTCTGCCCCGAACCTGGACAAAATTACAGTTTATATATATCTACACCCGAAAATATTATTAGAATTTTAAATTACTCTTTTTGTGGTGTTAAAGTAGATCTCATAGACACCATGCCTACTATCTGTGCTCCGAATACCAAGATCATATTGGATGTAAAACAGGATTTTGTAAAATATAAATGGCTGAGTCCTACCGGAGTTGTATTATCATCTACAAAAGACACATTGACTGTAACCAAAAGTGGAAGATATACGCTACAAGTGGAAGATGAAATAGGATGCAAAGTAAATAAAGAAATAGTAGTTAAAGAAAAGTGTGGACTCGTATGTACTGATATAGTGATACAATTGGCTCCGGACGATGCATACATAAGGCAAAGGATAGGAGATATAACTATCGGACTAGGCACTTCAATTAAATTTTACCTTACTCATAATGATGGGACTGCCCTAGCTGGACAATCAGGCAGTAGAAGGATACAAGCTTGGGATCAACTTATTAATGTAAAAAATTTATTTGCGGCACAAAACTTTCCAGAGAAAATAGGTATATGGTTACATTGGGATGATGGTACTAATGGAACCAAAAAACTATGTTATGCTTTCAGGTTTAATAAAAACTATGAGTCTTTACTCAGATCCAAATTTGATGAGAGTAGTGGAAGCTTTGATGAATTATTAACATATTTAGATAAACTAAGTCTGAGTTTTTATGATAAAAGAAATGAAGGGCTAAGTGGTGATCTATCAGCCGCACTAGGAGAGGCAGGAGCCTTGGCTTTGGGGTCTATAAGTAAGACGATTGAGACACGCAAAATACCCTGCAGCTTGTATGATGATTGTATTTGTTGGAAATGGTACACCCCTTTTACTAATAAACTTCTAAATCCCGTATTAGCCGGCATCATAGATGAGGTAATCAAGGAAGGGGTTGATATTCTCAATGCCGTCAAGACGATTACCCTAAGTACAGCTAAATTAATTTTTGACCCTGAAGCTCAGGCAAAACTATGGAATGATATAAAACAATTAGCAGGAGAATTTAAAGAAAGTTTACCGGCAAGTTTGTCAGACTTAGGTAAATATGCTACTCAACTGGGACAATTTTTAGCGGTATCCTTTGATAATCTTTCTGCGGAATTATCCCAAAAGTTTATTAAAATACAAAAATCAGCAAGCTTAGACCGGTGTCAAGCCATACCCGGCCAATATGCTTTAGGAGAGATCATAGCCAAAGTAGGCCTCCTCATCGTCCCTGCCAGTAAGGCCAATGCTCTAAAAGGATCCCAAGTCATCCTCTCTAAATTTTTCAAGATTCTTCCAAGTATGAACCGATGGGGCCCATTACCTTATCTCAAACAATTGCTTAAAGACATCCAGCAAAAAGGAGATGAATTTTTTAATTATGTCAAAGGGTTAATAAAGCCCAGAGGATATGACGCCCTTCAAAAATATCCTGCATTGCGTACGGATGTGGAATTGCTGAGGAA
>JAYSTG010000203.1:0-13492 GCA_043719965.1 Saprospiraceae bacterium
TAATTGCCACTCTTTAGAGCATAGATCATGGTCTGAATGCTCTCTTTTTCAATAACAGCTAAAAATCCTAATCTACCCAAATTGAACCCAAGGAAAGGAATACCGGTGCTTCCTGCAAAAGCAGCTGCTTTCAACATGGTACCATCCCCTCCGGCGGTAATGATGATATCGATTTTCTTCGCTAATAATTCTTCTTTCGAATGAATGCGCGGGATCACAAAATCATATCGTGGGTCATCATCATTGGATGTAGAGGAATGATGAAAAACTTCTATATCCGGTGTAGTTAGAAGTGCATGCGCTAACATTCTAAAATTAACTTTTGCTTCTTCTTTAAGCTCCAAGGAAAACAGTAGTATGCGCATAAATTAAAATTGGTCTCGGAAATGTAAGTAAAATCCGCTTTGCTTGAGGTGGTTCGTGCTCCAATCTAATCGAATAAGCGAAGTATTGGATATAAGGCACTCTAAACTAAGGCCATACGAATAAATCCAACGATTACTTAAAATATTATTTACAGCATAATACACATTGTTTACATATCCGGTACTCGCATGTGACGAAATACTCATTTTGAATGGCATTGATTTTATGCCTAATTTTTTATCGGATCTGAATTGAATATTGCGACTAAGAAAAATAAATCGTTCACGAAATTTTAAATATAAAAAATCCATCCCATCGATCACAAAATATTCATAGCCTTTGAGGTAATTTTCTCCAAATCCAAGTCCGCGACTGTTGTAATACGGGATTTTATCGCGAATGATAGAGGCTCTTGCTTTAATAGCTATACCGGCATTATGACAATCATTCCAAGGGATATATTGGTCTAGTTGTATGCTTGAAGCCAGCGTATTGATGTCTCCATTATTGCCGATACCTTCTTTGGTAATATGAAAATCGAAATACCTTCCTTTAGAAGGATAGTATTTTAAATCTCGGTCATCATATATAAAATTGTATCGTAGCGATAAAAATTGTTGACTTTGTTTCCCAGATAAAAAGAAATCAGGATTCAGGTCTTCACTGATGGTTTTATTAGTTTGATTGGATTGGAATTCTATACGCATACTTTGGAATAATTGCAGCGTGATTCGGTGATCCAAACTCGTACTCAGTTTAAATCGCTGAAGAGGATAATCGAGCTCAGACTTATGAAAAACCAGTTTATTTTCAATCGTATTGTAATAAGATTCTTTATTTCTGGAATAGTATAACTCGGTATTAAATCTCCAAGCCCGATCAATACCAAAGAATGGCCATGCATATTCAACATTGAATTTAGGACTATAGCCCAATTGAGCTGTGATTTTGAGTGCATCTTGTTGCCCCAAAAGATTGGCATGCACAAATTTCATCCCATAGTTCACTCTAGTCAACGAACCATTGAATTCATTCCACCAAACATTAAAATTCCGGTCAGCAATATCGAATATAGGGACGGGATAGATGTACCATGCTTCTTCTAAGTGTATCAATACAGTCACATGATGATTATCTGTATTCCACGACCTTATGTTCAAGCTGACATCTTTAAAAAGACCTGTGTTGAGAATACGAGAACGATTTTCTTTAAATCGGTCTGTGAGGTTAGATCCATCTATGGTATCATGGACTTTAAAATCCAATTCTCTACGGATAATATAATTTTTAGTCTTTTTATTGCCTTGATATAGAATAGAGTCTATGACCAGCTGCTGCCCAGTCAAACTTTGGATACCTAACCAAATGAAGATTGAACTGAATACAATACTTCTCCGACGACTGTCATACATCCAAAAAACGCATGAAAGCATCATATCTTTCTTTAGAATTATCTATTACTTCCTCTTCACTATATGTAGCGGTGACATCATAGTCATATCTACGGAGTGCAGCCACGATACGGGACACCTCGATTTTATTGATTTTCAGGGTTAGTAATAATCTCAATTCACTGGGTCGACTAATAATGCTACTTAAGATCATTGCTTGTTCAGCTTCGATGATATGGGAAATCTCTGAAAGGCTATATTGCATTTCAGCTAGTTCTATGACTATAATACTACCTGGTTCTGACCAGGCAAAACTCTTATGGTAATAATCGAATACATTTGTACGTGTGATCAAACCTAAATATTGATCCTGGTCGTCTAAGACAGGTATACAAGTGAGCTCTGCGTCAGTGAGTTTCTTCATTACATCAAACAGGTGTTCATTCTTATGCAAATGAATCGTATAAAGATTATACTGATAAGCCTCTAATGGTGTTTCAATATTGTTTTTGAGGATATCTTCTTCACTAATCATGCCATAATAGTGCCCTTCAGACACGAGTGGAAGGTGGAGGAGCCCGTGCGCTTGCATTATTTGCATCGCTTGCTCACCATCCATGTTTGGATGGAGTGGCTCCACTTCTGAAGTAATCAATTCATATGCTATCATGTCCTTCTTTTATACTGTTATATAACGAGTATTTCCTGGTCAAGGATATTTAAGCTTTAGTTATATTATTCATTTAATCGTCTCTTTTCTGTGGCGTATTCAGCATCAGAAATGAGTCCTTTTTGTCTCAGTTCGTTCAATTTATTCAATTGGTCTAGTAATAATTCGTTTTGAGGCTCGGGTTTTTGTCTGTCAAATGGGTCTTTAGCGAAGGGCTTAAAACTCCTATATCCGCTGGCTTTAAATTCTTCCCACTGGGGTTGGATCCGGACATAGGCGAGGTCATCATGGGTATTGATTCGGTCAAAATCAGTAAAGCCAAATTCGATAGCCTTGACCAGATGGGAATAAGCTTTATCGCCTTGTTCAGTGAGTGAATAAGCGCAAGATAGATTAAAGTGCGTGGCAATATCCCGGGGTTCCATTTGGAGAGATTTTTGAAAATCTTCTATCGCCCCGTCCAAGTCAAACTCTTTATATTTTCTGATAGCGCTTTCTTTATAGATATTTCTTCGGCTATTGGAAGGAGTAGGGGGTTCAACATTACTCCACCTTCCCCCACCTTGTTGCTGTCTTTGATTCGGTACAGTCTGTTGTTGTTGGCCGGGAAATCTGCGAAAAGATGGTTGTGGCTCCTGACCACCATTATGGCGTCTATTGAATTCTTGATCTGACATCATCAATAATCCCAATCCTTCGAATAACCCTACTATAAACATGATAGGAAACTTCGCATTGAGGAAAACCATGAACATAAAAAAATAAAATATTCCCTTCCCAGGCTTTCTGAGGTAAAATTGATGGGCACCAACCGCACCTCCGAAAATCGCCAGTATACCAGCTACAATTCTGTTTTTCATGTTTCTAAAACGAGGGTCAAGATACAGTATTCGGATCAATTTTACAGGTCAGCACCGTAATATCGTCAGGGAAAGTCTGATTGCCTTTGAATTGCTCCAGTTGTTCCATCAAATGTCCATTAAATTCAATAGCGCCCTTCTGATGGTGTTTAAGGACGAAAGCTTCAATATTTTCAATTTCGAAAAACTCATGATCTGGATTGACCAGGTCAGTAAGCCCATCTGTAAAGATTAACAGCAATGAAGCAGTAGTAACGTGGACATAGCCGTGATCAATAAACGGCAGGTGGTCAAATGCCCCCAAGACTGTACTACCGGTGGTCAATTTATGAATCACACCGTCTGAATAAAGTAAAGGAGAGATATGTCCACAATTAATATAATGTATACTGCCTTGTTCGGGTGTTATTTCTGCAACAAACAAAGTCAAAAATCGATCTCCACCAGTCAATGTAAAAACCGATTCATTCAGTTGGGTCACCAGTTGTTCCAGCGTTGTAAACCGTTTTGTCAATTGTCTTAAATTGGCCTGGAGATTGGACATGAGTAACGCAGCCGAAACTCCCTTTCCGGATATATCGGCTAGACAGATAAGATATCTATCTTTATCTATACTCAGACAATCGTAGTAATCACCTCCAACATTAAAATGAGGTATGTATATACTTGAAAGTTCAAAATTTTTAAGCTTGGGTAAAGATTGAGGGATGAGCAAGCTCTGTACTTCCCGGGCGAGTTCGATCTCTTTATTCATACGCTCTTGAGCCACCTGATTGCGAAATAGCCTTTTGTTTTCAATAGCAACGGCAATAATATTAGTAATGGTCTGTATAAATTGAATCTTGTGATATAGATCTTCTTTGTCCGTGACAGTAACTAAAGCGTAAGCTATTGCCTGTTCATTATGATATACCGGGATGATAATGTCAAATTCATGAAGCAAGGGGTCATCACTGTCTTTTACTGTATAGAGCGAATGCTGCTTTTGCAAAAGTGGTAGTAAAGTCTCTTGATCATAGATCGATTCCAAGTTGAATTGGACGGCTAAATGCCAGTTTTGATCTTCTTTGATCATCAATAGTACCCTCGACATACCCATCTCAAAGCGAAGGAATTCACGATACATGGCAAACAGATCTTCAGCAGACATATTACTATTAATCGCCTGCGTGATATTGAGCAATCGCTGGATCTGCATCTGCTTCAGTGAAAGCTGATGTTCCAAATGCCTCAATTGTTGCCTTGTCTGTGAAGACACTCCTTCCGTCATCTTGAGCTAAAGTACCACATAATTCCTGCACCGATCATTGGTAAGGGAATAATTAATAAAACGTTGCCAATTTAAAATTGCATCAAAAACCATGTATCTGGTCTAGGACTGCATTTCAAATTCAGGTGTGAAAAGTGGAAGAAGGTTGTTTTATGTATATGCCCTGGTGCACAGAGTGAGGGCTGAGACATTCAAAGGTATAGCCTAATGAAGAAAAATGATCCAACACCCTCGGTAATGTATAAGTAAGGTTTCTTTTGGCCTTAAGACTATCGTGAAATACGATGATGCTACCTTCTTGTGCGTGATCGATGACATTACGCAACACTTGTTCTTTCGTTATCTCCTGATCAAAATCTCCACTCAGGACATCCCACATTATAATCCGATAATGTCGTTGTAAAAATTGAATCTGAGCTGGTTTAAGTCGCCCAAAGGGCGGTCTGAATAGAGACGAATGTACTACATGGGCACAATTTCTTATATCATGAAAATAAGGTAAATTTTCCGTCTGCCAACCATTTAGATGGTTATAGGTATGATTACCGACAGAATGTACTTCATTTTGAATGCAAGAGAATATGTCTGAATGTTGCCTTACATTATTTCCTACGCAGAAAAAAGTAGCTTTAGCCTTGAATTTGCCAAGCTCTTCCAATACCCAAGGAGTTACTTCAGGAATAGGACCATCATCGAAGGTGAGAAATAATACCTTTTCCTTGGTAGGTACCTGCCAGATAAAATTTGGGAAGAAATTTTGGATTAATTTTGGAGTCTTAATTAAATACATAACAGTCTTTGAATATGTTCATGAGATAAATGGGATTAAATACTGCCGCATCTTGTCAAATGCTTCAGCTTTAATACAACGCTGATGATATTACACACGTTGCCTGAAGAAGCAATTTTAAGAGATGGACAAATGTATAATGCATTTTTCATATTAAATATTTTCTTAATGTATATTTTTAACTAAAATTTTTTTTATGAGTGTACGCGTTCGATTTGCCCCATCACCTACCGGTGCCTTGCATATAGGTGGTGTAAGAACGGCCCTATATAATTACCTTTTTGCAAAAAAAAATCAAGGAAAATTTATATTGAGAATTGAGGATACCGACCAGGGAAGATTCGTAAAAGGAGCTGAAGAGTATATCCTGGAGGCATTGAAATGGTGTGGGATCGAACCAGAGGAGGGCCTGGGTTACGGTGGTACTTATGGACCATACAGACAATCTGAGCGCAAACCAATCTACCATGAACAAGCTAACCTGCTTATCCAATCCGGTAAAGCTTATTATGCTTTCGATACTGAAGCAGAGATAGAAGCAATGCGCATCAAACTATCTGAAGCCGGTACAGCTGCACCTAAATATGATTCGAGTGTCCGCAGGTCTATGAATAATAGCCTTACTCTAGGTATCGAAGGTGCACAAAAATTAATTGACCAAGGACATCCATATGTCATCCGCTTGCTAGTAGAGCCTGGTGTACAAGTTGCTTTTACTGACATCGTTCGAGGAGATGTCAGTTTTGATTCTGGTGAGCTGGACGATAAAATATTGATCAAAGGGGATGGGATGCCTACTTACCATATGGCTAATGTAGTTGATGATCATTTTATGGAAATCACCCATGTGATAAGGGGCGAAGAATGGCTGAGCAGTACTGCCCATCATATATTATTATATGCGGCTTTCGGTTGGGATTATCCGGAGTTCGCACATTTACCTTTGATCATGAAACCAGATGGCAAGGGAAAACTTAGTAAAAGGGATGGAGCTAAATTTGGATTTCCTGTATTTCCACTTTCTTGGCCAGGTAAAGGCAAAGAGGATAGATCACTTACTGAAGAAATGAGATTATCTACTGAACAGCCAGACCAGGTTACTGAACAAGCAGGGTTTGAAGGATTTAGAGAATATGGTACAGAGCCTGAAGCTCTGATTAATTTTTTAGCATTTCTTGGCTGGAATCCAGGAACAGAGCAGGAGATGTTCTCATTGGATGAACTCGTGGAATCCTTTGATCTCCATAAAGTACATAAAAGTGGAGCCCGATTTGATATCGAAAAAGCGCGTTGGTTCAACCAACAATACATTCGAAAGATGTCGAACCATCGATGGAGTGAAAAAATTACACCCATGATTGTAGTGAAAGGCTGGAAAGTAGAAGCACAGAAACTAGAACAGATTATCAATCTCTATAAAGAACGAGTCCATTTTGTAAAGGAAATAATAGAACAAGCCGATTATTTGATGACGGAACCCACTCATTTTGACGCGGAGGCTTTCAAAAAACATTGGAAGCCAGAATTAAATAATAGAATCGAAGCTTTATGTAATGATCTAATCCAGGCAAATTCATTCGAGGCCATCAGCTTGGAAGCCTTTGCTAAAGAAAAGCTTAAGGAGATTGGGTTAAAACCTGGTGAAGTATTTCCTTTATTTAGATTGGCATTGTGTGGGAGCTTACAAGGTCCTACCGTATTTCAGATGCTCGAAGTACTAGGGAGCCCTGGCCTTCGGAGGATACGAAATCGTTTGGCTGCTATGGCGGCGAGTGTGTGATGGGCATTTCCTAAATTTCAACTACTAATCATGAAAAAAAATAAAAGCGGTCATAAAGTTCATAGAGACATCAAAGGATTTGACATAAAAATCAATCAGTTTGGTGAACTAAAAAGCAACCTCGAGATCGACGATATTAATGCATTTTTGAATAAACATGTTCCAGATAAAAGAGTTGGAGATTCGCAGGAAATGGACAGCCTTGCGAGCGAGGAAGAATAAATTTTTAAGGTAGATGCAACCTCTTTGATATTCAGTCATCTTTGATACTGTAAAATGTCCACTTCTTCTTGGGGAGATAGACCAGATGAGAGAGCTCTGGTAGAGTCTTGTTTGACAGGTCTGCGGCTGTCGCAGGCTAAATTGTATGATCGATATGCACCAGCGATGTATAATATCTGCCTTCGCATGATGACAGTAGCTGAAGAAGCCGAAGACCTGTTGCAAGAATCTTTTGTGGATATTTTTTCCCATCTGCAATCGTATCGATATGAATCCACGCTAGGAGCCTGGATCAAGCGAATAGTAGTCAACCGTTGTATCAATCGACTAAAGAGCCGAAAATTACAATGCGTAGAATGGAATAATCAGGAGCCTCCTCCTGAATCAGATGCTCACTTTGATTTTGATGACGAAGATTTGAGGGTGATTAAAATTAAAAATGGAATGAAACTCCTTCCAGACGGATATCGAACCGTGATGACATTGTACCTATTCGAAGGCTATGATCATCAGGAGATCGGTGAAATCCTCGGCATATCCGAAGAAACTTCCAAATCACAATATAGTAGAGCAAGAGTTAAATTAAAAGAATTAATAAACCATAATCATTCTGAATAAGTATGGACAAACTTAAAGAGTATATAGAAAGTCATAAGGAGGAGTTTGAAACGGACCGCCCCAATCAACAGGTGTGGTCTGCTTTGGAAGCCAAACTAGATCAAAAAGAGGTTAGGCATCGAGGTGTAATGTACTTTATACCAAAAATTTTGAAAGTAGCAGCTACCGTATTTGTATTATTGAGTGCTGGTGCAGGTATGGGCTACTACATGCAAATGCAACAATCCAACGATGTGTCATTAGCCATTAACAATCCAGATCATCGAAAGGAATTTAAAGAAGCTGCAAGTTATTTTACCAGCCAGATTGATTCTAAAATAGCAGAGGTTCAATCTTATAAGTCGACAGGGGCAATCATTGAAGAACTAAATCAAATCGATCAAGTTTCTGCTGAATTAAAAATGGAAATTCTAAAAAATCCTGAGCAAGACCAAGATCTGCTGGTCAAAGAAATGATGCAACAATACCAACAAAAATTGAACGTACTCAATAAGATCTTGACCAAATTGAAAGAAAATGAAAAAAATCAACCCTCACCTTCCAAAGAAACAAGTTCAAACCATGATACGCTACATTTATAATTTTTCATTGATCTTCTTGTTTTTTCCGTTGTTCGGAAATGATGGAGATTTTACCAAAAACTATCATAAAGAATATGATGTCCCTAAAGATGCTACCGTAGAGCTCGTCAATCGATATGGATATACCAAAGTGCATGCCTGGGAAAAACGTATTGTGACTATTGATGTCAATATTATTGCTAATACTACATCTAGAGAAAGAGCTGAAGAGATCTTTGAAAAAATTGATATCAACTTTACGACTACGAGCACGTATATCAAAGCTGAGACGGTAATTAATAGTACATCCAGGAGTTGGTGGGACTGGAGGTCATGGATTGGAGGCAGTAGCAACTCCTCCTATAAGATTAATTATGATGTTTACCTGCCGACCGATCAATATCTAAAATTGACACACAAATATGGTGATGCTTTTATAGATCGCCTGGAGCGAGATGCCTCAGTAAAAGTCTCTTATGGTCACCTTAGAATGGATGGCCTCGGCGCTAATCTGGATCTGGATATGGCATATAGTGATGGTAATCTTGGAAGTTTTAATGACGGAAAAATAAACTTGAGGTATTCTAATATTACTATGAACGCAATGAAAAATGGTTCGCTAAATTTTAAATATTCTGATATTAAAATGAAAGAGGGAGGAGAAATCAAAGCAGAGAGTGCTTATGGAGAACTCGATGCTGACAAGCTTACCTCATTGGATATCCATAGCAGGTACGATGATATCAATGTAGACTATATAGGTGATGTATATGTAAATAGTGGATACTCAGATCTGATCTTTGGAAAAATAGGTAAACGATCTACATTTACAAGTACCTATGGGGACATCATTATCAGAGATCTGGATCCTAATTTTCAATCGATAGATATCAAAACTTCATACGTAGATATTAGGATAAGTTCGAGCAGTGCTGCTTATAGGTTGGTTGCAAGTGGATCATATACAGATATCAAAACCACAGGCGATTTTACCAGTAATTATCTAGTCGAGAAATCGAACTCGAAAACGGTGAGAGGTTATAATAAAAGCGAAAACTCTGGTGGCAAGATTACAGCAACTATGTCCTACGGAGCATTAAGGATTGATTGAACAGAATCAGAATGGAGAATCAGAATCAGGATGGTGATTCTGATATCTGATTCTCCATTCTGATTCTCATTTATAACTAATCCTGTAGATCACATTTGCAAAATCATCAGATACTAAAAGGCTACCATCAGGAAGGTGCTCTAAGTCGACGGGTCTGCCCCATGCTTTACCATTTTGTAACCAACCTTCAGCAAATATTTTGTAACCAGTCACATTTTGATTTTTGTCCAAAGTAACTTGAGTGATTCGATATCCCAATGGAGATTTGCGATTCCAACTGCCATGCTCTGCAATCAATATTTGTTTACGATATGAAGTGGGAAACTGTTTGCCTTGATAAAACTCTAAGCCTAATGGAGCGATATGGGCCCCGAGTTTTTGTGCAGGTGGAGAAAACTCGTTACAATTTCTGGATTTGCCAAACTCGGGATCGGCTAAGTCACCTTGATGACAATAAGGGTATCCAAAGTGTTGCCCATCTTTAGTTGCATGATTTAGTTCACAAGCTGGAACTTCTTCTCCGAGCCAGTCACTGCCATTATCTGTAAACCACAATTGTTTATTGTCTGGATGCCAAGCCAATCCTACACTATTACGTACACCACTTTGTACGATTTCCATTTTACGAGTATTCACATCCAATCTGGTGATGGTACCAAATATTTCGTCCTTTGATTCACAGATATTACATGGAGCACCGACGGGCACATAAAGTTTACCATCTGGGCCAAATGATATAAATTTCCAGCCGTGATGACCTTCTGTAGGGTACTTATCGTAGATTACTTCAGGCGCACCCGGATTATCCAATTTGCGCTCAATATTACTGATCTTGGATATCTTGCTGATTTCACCAATATAGAGGTCACCATCCTTAAATGCGACCCCATTAGGTGATTTTAATCCTTTAGCGATCGTATAGACCTTGTCAGCTTTAAAATCTCCATTGAGATCTTTAATGGCATAGACCCTTCCATCATCGCGCGTACCTACAAATAGAGTACCATCGGGTGATAATGCCATGGAACGGGCATTTTTGATGTTGTCTGCATAGACTTCTATTTTGAACCCCGGAGGTAACTTGATTTTATCTAGTTCCAGCGTCGGAGCAGGATTAGTAAATATACATGACCAAAAAAATAATGAGAAGAATAGACACATTCTATACATGATTTAGAAAAAACAATAATTTCAAAAAGATTTTTATTTGTATAAGACTAACTTCGAGAAAGGCTCCAATGCATTAAAGTTAAAATAAATTAACCAACTGGACAATTATCTCAACTTATAGGACCCCAATATCATTACTTGAGTTTGATTTTAAAAACTACACTATAGGGTAGGACGAGGAGATTTCGAAAGGTTCAAATTTGTAAGGTTATTTAACTCCAAAAATTTAAACATAAAATGAAAAATGCAATTTCCACTTTAACGATTTGTCTGGTATGGATACTGTTAATACGATGTAATAAAGAATCATTTGTCTCAGAACTTTCTGAGACAACGAAAAATACTATAAGTGCCTCACAACTGATCAGAACTAGAGAATTGAACGCAATATCTACAGTAACATCGCCGCATCCGCTTTTTATCACCCCTCAAAAACCTGCCAGTCTTGTAGATAATAAATACGCTCGGATCAGCGGGCTGACACTCAGACTCAAGCGTAAGGATCAAGTATATATCAGCCTGATGTCACCAAATACAAATGCTGTGAATGATATGGCTTTTCAATATCTGAAACCCAATGGAGTGTGGACTACGATTCAACCTTTTAGAATAAAAATGACTAATAAAATCCATGACACTTTGCATACTCATTATCTGCTGGCAGGAGATAGCATACCTTTAGGAGTGAACCGAGATTTTAGACTATTTTTTATTAAACCCTCTGCGTTAAATTCGTATTCACTGCCATTTACTATTATAAACTTAGAATATATAGATCAAGTCGTATCCTGGCCTACAAACGGAAGCGGTGATCACGGCAACCTGAATTGTGAAGAACTATCAAATGATATCAATGGGCATCGTACCAGAGCTGAAGAGCTGCAAGCTATCAAACAATTATGTAATAATGCGGGGTTGCCTACTATAATCGGATCCTTTGGTACGCCATCTGAAGCCAGATTGCCATCCGATGAGGGAGAGGCCAGAGAGTTGTGTAGTGATATTGATTTTATGATCAGCGTCAATGATAGTGATTTGGCTGATGCGCTCGAGAAGTATAGAAAACTGGGCTGCTTAAACAATACTTTGCATGAGGATACAACAATCAAATGATGCAATTTAGCACTTAAATATTGATGATTAATTAAGCTCAAAAGTACGGTTTCATAGAAAAATCCAAGGAATGTCTACACCCAATACTACCAATGATATTCCAGAATGGCAATTTGAGATAAAACCTAAACGAAGGTATAAGGGAAATTTTTACCAAATTGATATTCGATCCATTTTGCCCTCAAGCCTGGAATTAAAAACAAAATAAGTACGGCAACGATGTTAATCACACCAATACATATTAAAAGTGGGATGATAATGAAATAATGTATGTATTTGATATTCAAAAACTGACCGTATTTATAGATTTTTTTTAATTGTGAATTGAATAGTGTGTAGCATGAAGACAATGCAGGAAGCAAACTAGATAATTTTGAGGGCCACACATTGTCCTTAACTAATCCTCTTTGAATATGGAATAATTCCCGTAGATGGCGTTCGATAAGTCCTTTGATATTATAAGCTATATTTTCATGATAAAGAGACATTCCTGATAGCACAGGTATAGGTCCCTTTTTTAGATAATATTCAGTAATATATTTATCCCCACCGACTCTACCATAGATTGGTCCAAAAGGATTCTTTAGATAACTACTTCTACGGACGGCAACATTGTGAGCCAATACCCAGGAATCTTTGAGAAAAGGGCCGTCTTGATGCAAATACCCAAAGGAAGAAGCAGTATGCATACGTGTTATGAGATCATTTTGATCGTAAGATGTTTTTCCAGCAACGCATTCGATGGCAATGTCATGAAATGGGTTCAAAAGGGCAGATATAAACCCTTCACTAGGTCTACAATCCGAATCGGTAAACAGCACTATCTCGCCCTGAGCAACATTGGCTCCGATATTTTTTAAATCGTAATAGCGACTTTCGGGTGATACGATATTTCGTATGTTGACACCTTCAGTACTCAGGCGAGTGAGTATGCTATAATCTGTAGAACTGGAAATGATAATCTCGCTTTTTAAAGGTTTAAGATCCGATAATTGTTGTATCCACTTGTGAATGGAGGCCTGATAATCATAATAGCCTCCAGTTATATCTTTTGTATCCATTTCCATTACTATGGACAAGATTAATTGCTCATTCATGATTTGACTCCAATCGAATTAAAAGTCAAATTTAACGACTAGGACTTGAATTAACCTGGTTCTATGGAGATTTTATTGATCCTTATCAATATACATTATTTAACAAGGCTTGTCAATGCCATCAATCAAACATCCCGATGATCAGGATCAGCGGGGTATCTTTTGTTGAAAACAGATTAGAGATTGAAGTTCCTGAATATGCTTTTCAGGAGTAGACCAAGGCTTTATTAAGTTGAAAATAGAACTTGGTTCTAGTGGGTTTCGATTTTAACGAGTTGAAGCCACTTTTTTTTATCGATATCGTCTCAGTAGAAGAAGAAACTCATTCATTCTGAAGATTGATTTTTGAGGTCCATTCTATTGATAATTTCTCGTAATAAATCGTTATGCTCTTTTTTTAATGCAATGATAGTTGTAACCCATCGATAAATCAAAACTATACCAGCAATTAGAATAATAATATACCCGATAAAA
>JAYSTG010000204.1:0-4652 GCA_043719965.1 Saprospiraceae bacterium
TGTCGAATGTAAGTATAATTTTAAGTTGAGCGCGTGCATTTGTGCTGCCGATTAAAATATAAATGCTGAAGTCAATGAATGCGATTTTATTGGTACAACCCTCACAGAATTTCACATCTTGACTGAAGAATCACAGCAGGGATAGGCGCAGATTATGGCACTGACTATGTGTGGGCTTTGGAAGTCAATGTAGTCCCGACAGATGTGCTGATAGTGAGTTTTTATTCGAGATGTTTTTCCTGCTTTGTGACAGCTCGTTTTTACAGCTAACCATACTTAATCCGACCAACAATAACCAAGTAAACGCAACTTTCATTTTATTTGGCTTAATAATTTTCTTCTTTCCATAATTTTTTTTGCTCAGAAAGCAAAAACTGTTGTATTGCATCAACATCTGCTTCACTCAATACATCAGCAAAGGAAGCCATACCATTACGGGATAAAGCACCTTTCAAAACGATATCTTTAATCGCCGCATGAATACCTAAAGGCAACTTAGCAAGGTCTGGATATTGGGAGTAAAAATCAAACTTATGACCAACACCATGACACCCTATACAATATTTATCAAAAATAACAATCCCTTTATCCACTAAAACCGGGTCGACTGGAGTATCAGGAGGCTCCGGCGTTTTTATTTTAACATAAGGTGGAGGTAACGGGGTACTTATTCCATTTAATTTAAAAGCAAGTATCCGCCCTTTGTTTTGATACTTTTGATTAATAGTACCTTTCGCTCCAAAGGACAGCGGAGTTCCTCCCATGCCAGCCATTACTGCAATATATTGTTCATTATTTATAGTGTATGTCATTGGAGCAGCCATAATACAAGTACCGGTAAATATCTCTTTTAATACTTTACCGGTATTAGCATCAAACACTTTCAAATGGCCTGTACTCGTACCTTGAAATACCAAGTTACCTGCAGTTGACAATATGCCTCCATTGGCAACAGGTATTTCATTTTCAATTTTCCATACTTCTTTCTGAAGTACCGGGTCCCAGGCTTTTAAAAAATTCTTGTTTACTGTATCCGGATGATTCGTCGTATATTTTTTAGTTTTTAATGAAAATGGGGCACTTGCTCCGTCATAGTTCAATCCCGTACCGAAAGTCCCTTTTTTAAATGCATACGTTGGTTGTGCCATATAAACCATAGGCTCTACAATCTCAGGAATATAAACAAGTTTAGTAATCGGATTATATGACATAGGTTGCCAACTATGGCCACCCGCTAAGGAGGGAACTATTAATTTGGGTTCATCTTTATACCATCCTTGTTCAGTCAAAACCGGTCTTCCTGTTTTCATATCTACATGGCTTGCCCAGTTGACTTTCGTATATTTTTCAGCAGATAAGAGCTCGCCTGTTTTTCTGTCCAAAACATAAAAAAATCCATTTTTAGGTGCTTGCATAATGACTTGCCTGGGTTTTCCCTTTAGGTCTAGTTCAGCCAGAATCATATTCATGGTGGAAGTATAATCCCAGATTTCACCGGGAGTAGTCTGATAATGCCAAACTAATTTCCCATTATCCGGGTTAATCGCAAGGATTGAACATAAATATAAATTGTCGCCACCAGTAGGACTCCTATACCATATCAAATAGGGCGATGAGTTGCCCGTCCCTATATATAATAGATTTAATTCTGGGTCATAGGCGGATTGTCCCCATACCGTACCTCCTCCTCCAGCTTCCCAAAGAGAATTGGGATCCCAGGTTTTGGATGCCTGTTCCATTTCTGGATGTTCAAATCCTTTTTTGGGATCACCAGGTACAATAAAAAATCTCCATTTAAAATCGCCTGTTTCTAAATCATATGCTGTGATATAACCACGAACTCCAAATTCGCCACCTGAATTTCCCAGGATGACGACTTTTTTAGCAATCTGTGGTGGGCCTGTACTGGTGTACGACAAGCTCCGATCAGTGAAGGTATCTTTATTCCAAAGTACTTTTCCATTGGCAGCATTTAAACAAACCAGATAACCATCTAAAGTACCCACATAAACTTTTCCTTTCCATACCTGTACGCCCCGATTCACGACATCACAACAGACTTTACGATTATATGAAGCATCAACATCCGGATCGTATCTCCAGATCTGTTCACCAGTCTTTGCATTTATAGCATAGACTACACCCCAGGCACCTGAGGTATACATGACACCATCTACTACTATTGGTGTCGCTTCCAATCCACGGTTTACTCGCCCTATTCGTGAACTGGCATCGAATTCCCAGGCAAAACCCAAGTCTTTTACGGTGTGTTCATTAATTTGATCAAGCGGAGAATAATGTTGTTGTTTATAATCTCGTCCTAGGGACATCCAGTTTTGCGGTTCTTTATCTGCTTGATTTAATCTTGCCTGATCTATCCAACCGGGAATGGAGGGAGTATTATCTCGACATGAGTTTAAAAAGGTTAGCAGTGAAAGAGCCCAAAATAGG
Organism: Saprospiraceae bacterium; assembly: GCA_043719965.1. Taxonomy (GTDB): domain Bacteria; phylum Bacteroidota; class Bacteroidia; order Chitinophagales; family Saprospiraceae; genus JADJLQ01. Next base: position 2,452 of record JAYSTG010000204.1, read on the forward strand.
ACAAGGTTAAATTTTTTCATACTTCATTTTATAATAATTTACCACTCTCGGAAGTCGTAGTGACCACATAGTCGTGATAAAGGATGACACTACTAAACATGGTAAAAACGCGATAGAGCTTTTTGCCCCACGGGCCAATAAATATAGTGACTTTATATTCAATATTTTATCATTGGTTGATCACCGGCGCAGCCTGGCCAGGCAAAACAATACCTGAAGGCAATTCCATTAATGTAAAATTGCGAAAAATAATCTTTGCCCCCTTCAGACTCTAAACAGAGATAACCCTTTTTCTGAGTGGCACGAGCTAGGCCATTTACAAATTTGCCATTCACTGAAAGTTTTACTACTCCATCTACACACACCACATCATAGGTGTTCCATATTCCTCTTCCCTTACATAGGTTTTCAATTGATTTACTCCTTGTGCCTCTAGGATTATCCGGAATAGTTTCAACTCCACCGACCCCAAAAAGCTCGCCATGCACATAAGCGATAGGGGGTTCTACTCCATCTCTTGTATTCAACTTTACCCAATCCAGATCCAGCATCTGTACTTCTACACCATTTGGAAGGCGATTCTTCTCTCCCGGGATTGCATCACTCCATACGAAAATGCCGGAGTTGCCACCCGGCTCCAGATGTTTCCATTCCACATTCAGGAGGAAGTTTTCGTATTGATTTTTACTTCGCATCACTCCGATGGGATGGCCCGTGCAGATTAATTCATCCTGCTGTACCGACCAGGTGTCAAGCGAAGTATTGACATTGACCCATTGTATAGGAGTAGCCTTCTTCTTGATGGTAGGGACATGAACTGAGCTTATTTCTTTACCAAACTTTAATGTAGAAGGTTGGGCATATGCCTGAGGGTAAAACCACCAGAACAAACCTACCCATAGTTGGAAAAGGATCAATATTGAATTTTTCATTGACTTTTAATTTAATGCCGGTCAGCCTAATACTTTCGTGATGCCGGGAATCGCAATCTCAGGACCAGTATATTTTAAATCCCAATGCAGTTGATCAGAGGGCGGGCCTAAAACCTGGTTTGAATTAATCGCTTCGTCCCACTTAAGGGTTTGTCCGCTATAGGCTACCATTCTTCCCATAATCGCCAGCATAGTACTATTCGCCATTCTTATTCCATCATTCATTGGATTATTTTTCGAATAGATGTAAAAAGTTCATTGTGTTGTGTCTGATAGGGATCGTTTATTTCACCTTGATAAGTCCACTTATTCAGGCCGGTAATTTCCGGAATTCCACTGCTTTTCACCAAGCCATTGCCCAGGGTACCAGCTATCTCTACTGAATTTCTAGAGGAACAACCGGCTTGCTGGCGGCTAAAACTAAATCCCCGAACTTCATTTTGGTATTCATATTCAATGGCAAAATGATCATAGATGTTTCCATACAATTTATCCACCCGCGCTTGCCGGCCTCCGGAACCGGTTGCTTGTACAGGCATTTTATCACCCATGGCCCATGACATCATATCAAGGCTATGTACTATCATCTCTACCAGATAATCACCAGACAACCAGTTTTGATAATACCAGTTGCGCATGAGATACTCCATGTCCGTCCATTCTGTTTGCCTAGGCTTATACCACAGGTAACCACCGTTGCGGGTGGAGGATACAGTTTTGATTTCGCCAATTTCGCCATTTAATATTCGTTCAAAAAAAGCCCTCTTGGGTAAATCATACCTAAACGTGAATCCTGATACCAGGGATAATTTTTTGTCAGCGGCTTTTTTTGCAGCGGCTATTACCTTACGGATGCCCGGGGCATCTACGGCCACTGGTTTTTCGCAAAACACATGTTTTCCTGCCTCGATGGCAGCTATCAGATGATCGGGCCGAAAAAATGGCGGGGTAGTCAAGATGACGACATCCACACCGGATTCAATCACTTTTCTATAAGCATCAAAACCCACAAATTTATTGGCCTTATCTACCCTTACCTTTTTAGAATCGACTTCCATCAGGGATATATAGGATTCTTCCAACCTATCCACAAATACATCTCCCATGGCGGTAAGCACGACATCAGGGTCAGCGGCCATGGCCTGGGCAGAGCTCCGGTCCCTCTAACCACAACCGATGAGGCCCACCTTTAAAGTATTCGATTTTGGAGTTCATAATTTCTTTGGGCAAATGCAGATCCGGGAAAACCAATATTTAAAGCCATAGTAC
>JAYSTG010000205.1:0-4644 GCA_043719965.1 Saprospiraceae bacterium
TTTCTTATTAAAGCAATAGAAATAAAAATTCCGGCTATACCGAAAAAGTGAAACACACTTAATTTTTCCCCATAGCGTAGACCCCAACTTATCGCCACTATAGGAATGAAATAAGTATTAGCACTGGCAAATATAGCGGTAGATATACTGATAAGGTAATTATGTAAAACAATACCTAAAGCAGTTCCTATCAACCCTAATGCTATTAATGCGTATAGCGAATTGTGATGATCTGAATCAATGACGAATGAGCTATGGTTTGGAATAAAAAAAATCGTCAGAGCTAACAATCCGGCGAAGGTCACACTACAGGCACTGACCGCTAATGCAGGCACATCGCCAAGATGATTTTTGACTAAATTAATATTTACTCCGTAGCAGATCGTTGCTAGTACGATTAATAGAGCATGCCCATTGATGACCCATCCCGACTTGGAAGTAAGAATACTTAGGTAAATGGAGGCAACCAGCCCTACCATCAATCCGACGACTTGATAGGTTGAAAATTTATTTTTATACCAGAGGATCGCTATCAGAAAAGTACAGGACGGAGTCAGTGCATTTAATATCCCTGCGACAGAACTAGGAATATATTGTTGTGCAAAACAAAATAAATAAGCCGGCAAAAACATAGCAAGAAATCCAGTCATTGCTACATAGATGAGTTTATGACTTGGGATTTTTTTGAACTGTAAAAGGGCCAAGGGTAATAAAACAACTCCTCCTGACATCAGTCTGATCGTAGCAGCTTGGATATAACCATAGTGCTCTAAACCTTCCTTGATTAAAATAAAACTACTACCCCAGATAAACGAAAGTAGAATCAATAAAATCCAACGAAGGTATACTGAATGATATAGGTTAGGCATGAATGGTTGTTTGGTTTTTACTTTAAATATCAGAACAGATCTAACCAAGCATCCGGGTCATCTAATTGTTTGAACCCATCCCTTATGCTTAACTCCTGATCTGCTATACATAATCGTTGCAATTCTTTTATTTTTGTAGACCATCCGTTTCCATCAAAAAATTCTACAGCTTTGAAATCGCGAATCTTGTATAATGATTTTTCCAGATACCCAGTACCTAAATAAATATAATGTTTCCCAGTATCCTTTGCGATATGTATACATTTCCACATCAGCCATTTCCCCAAAGGAATGCCTTGTTCTAAGGCTTGTAGCTCATAAAAACCAAACCAATAATGAAAACTTTGCAGTGAGATGACTGCCAAGACATAACCAATGACTACTCCCTTTGAGCTGAACGTAAGGATATGCGTCAGGTAATTTCGATGGGTGATATATTCGATTCGCTCTATAGGCATCTTATCGTCGCCGATTCGCTCTTCACTATATTGTTTTGCGAAAGCATAAAACCTATTCCATTGGTCAAATTGTTCAATAGGAGTAAGCTCATATTGAATCTGAAGATCCTCCGCTTTGCGATCTACTCTTCTGTTTTCGCTGGAATCGACGAATTTGGCTAAGTCAATACGAATGCCTCTGGATTTGTAAAAAAGATCATGTTTTAAACTCAAATTTCCTGTATAAGGCAAAAAGCCTTGTGGGTATAAGACATCGAGATCGACAAGGGACTCGTAGGTACTATAAATGGTGTATCCAAATGTGTACGTGGTATAGTCGTGACGATACTCAGAAAAAAATATTTTCATGGACAGCAGTACAAATCGAATCTGAATAATCTTTTATGAATAAGCCAATTTCCTAAGTTCTTCCACATCGTGAATGGATTGAGGTATTGGGTCACCTAGTAGCTTTGCTCCTTCTGCTTCCACTACAACATTGTTTTCTAGTCGGATGCCGCCAAAAGGTAGCAACTTTTCTATTTTATCGTAGTGAATGAATTCTTTAAATTTTTGTTGAGATTTCCACAGCGATATTAATTCGGGAATAAAATAGATCCCTGGCTCTACCGTCAACGCCATTCGTTGAAGCAACGGTTTGCCTAGACGGAGCGAATGTAGACCAAACTGTGTACTTCTAATGGTGTTTTCATCATACCCTGTATATTCTTCACCTATTGCTTCCATATCATGCACATCGAGTCCTAATGGATGACCAAGTCCATGAGGCATAAATAAGGCATGAGCCCCTTGTTGTACAATTTCGGACACATCTCCTTCCATCAGACCCAAGGCAATCAAACCTTCAGTAATAATGCGGGATGCCTGAAGGTGGATCTCACGATAAGCTACCCCTGGCCTTATCGACGAGATCGATCGCTCTAATGTGCTTAGCACCAAAGAATAGATATCCCGTTGAAAAGAAGTAAAAGTTTTGTCTACAGGTATTGTTCTAGTTATGTCACCGGCATAATGTAATACTGATTCAGCTCCAAAATCTCCCAATAATAATTGACCGGATTTTAAAGTATTGTGATAGGCATGATTATGTAATGTCTGACCGTTAATAGTAAGAATGATGCCGTAAGGAATGTCTACATTTGATTTTAGACATTCTGCACGTACCAAAGCCATTACATGAGCTTCTGTCATGCCGGCACGTGTAAGTCTCATCATGGTACGATGCATATCACCAGATCGATTGACAGCTTCATGCAATTGTATTAATTCTTCATCTGATTTGATCTCTCTCATCTTGACTACTTCTGCAGAAAGTCGTTTGCTATATCCAGATGCAATAGATTCGGGTTGCACTCCAAGGAGCTCTGATAGTTTGAATGCATGATCACCACGATAGATGGGTAAATAATGAATTCGCACACCCTTCGATTGCAATCCTCTGATCCAATCCAACCCTTCGGTAACAGAAAGTAAACGATCTATGGCAGCCTTTTCTGCTAAGGCCCTTAAAGTCGGGACAGGCCCCGTCCATACTATATCTTCTATCGTCGATTCGTCACCCATTAGAAAGCTCTCACCACTGTGCGTATCGATCAACAGATTCAATCCGGGTCTGTCTATACCGCAGTAATACAGGAAACTGGAATCTTGCCTAAACGGATACGTATTATCTCTATAATTAGAGCCAACTTCCTCATTAGACGGAAGAATAATCAAACCGTCCTGAATGGCGTGGGCCAGGGTCGATCTACGGGTATGATAAGTAGATTGATCAAAAAAATTAGAATTCATAGATAAGATTGTAGGTCAAATTAACGAAAATACTACCAAAAGGAGTGTAATTTTGTTTCTTCCTTTTAAATATATAGTATGAATGTATTGTTGAGATTTTTAAAAGTCATAGGCATAGCTATATTATTGGTACTGAATGAAAACCAGGAAAAAGTATTTAAAAACTTTTTGATCCCTGCCCATTTTATTACAGGATTGATTTCTTTTCTTTTGTTCTTTCTGCTTGCAGAATTATCCAGAGATGTACTCCGATATCTCTATCGCAAACGAAAAGGAATGAAGATGCAGGCAACAGATAATGTAATCGTAGGATTGGATAATATCTATTTTCTGATCCTCACTGGAGCATTTTTATATTTTTTACTCCATATCTTAAAACTTAAGCCAAAAGATTTTTTTACGAGTTTGACTCTATTTTCTGCCGCCCTTGCTATCATCATGAAGGATTATGTTGCTAATATCATCAGCGGGATGATCATGGCATTCTCTGACAAACTTAGGATAGGAGATTATGTCCAAATAGGTAATCATACCGGTGAAATCATAGATTTTTCATTGACCATGATCTCTTTGCGAAATGATGATAATGAGATTGTGTATATTCCTACCAACTTGATTTATAGCCAAGATCTTATTAATCATAGTACCATGCAACAAGATATGAATACTGTGACCTTTGAAATAAACAATAAAATGAAACTGCCTTTTGAAAAAATTGAAGCTTACATTCAAGAAAGTATCCAACCTTTTTCAGCTTTAATGGCCAGTCAAAAAGGTTCATTGTCCGTCTCTGCTACCAAGCAAGAGAGCACCACTTTTAAATATCATTATGCATTAAATGTGATGGATCTGGTCACGACAAGGAAAATCAAGAGTGCAATTCTCAAGTCGATTTATGAACATACGACCATGCTATAAAGGTGAAGTAACTATTTTAAAGAAGATCTATAAACAACAAAGCCCCTTCTAAAGGGGCTTGTTGGTTGAATTCATCTTTGCCTTTTGATGATTTCTATATTGATTCTTCTACTTTTGTTTTACGTTGCTGATACGAAGTTAAGCACTTTATGGTATTAAACAAGTTTTAATATGATTTTTTTTCACGCATGATGTAATATTCAAAAAATCGAAAAGATGACAAGTCGGTATTGAATGAATCGAAATCTAAGGATTTTCTTCGCATTAATCGTATAATCTTCCACTACGATCCACAAAATTACTACCTGCTTGTTGTGTGCCCATAACTAAGATGTCTTGAATATTTACATGAGGATGTCGAGTAGCAACAAAGTATATGATTTCCGCAACATCTGAAGATTGAAGGGGATTAAAGTCATTATAGATTTTAGCTTTTTGATCATCACCATGAAATCGAACTTTGGCAAATTCTGTTTCTTCTACCATGCCTGGCGCAATCTGGCTTACACGAATGCCATGGGTATAAAAATCCATACGCATACTTTTCGTCAACATATCTACTGCCGCTTTGGTAGCACAATAGACATTGCCTCTGGCATATACATCTT
>JAYSTG010000206.1:0-1831 GCA_043719965.1 Saprospiraceae bacterium
CTTTTAATCCCTACACTGAACCCCACATTGCATAAACATTTTGTTGGTGGCTGTGTGGCCTTCTCCTCACTTTGTTCGTAGCCTGCATTCCTGTCACCCGTTAATTTACACCAATCTTACACCAATCTTTATTAGTAGAGGTGCGGTGGGGCATTTTTTCATTGACAACTTTCTCAACTTACACTGCTCTGAGCACACTCTTTGGCTGGCTTTGTATGCGGGCGGAATGTGTGGCCTGCCAACCTGCCGGACGGGCAGGTGTATGTGCGAATAGTATGTCTAATTTTTATCCAGTAGTTCTCTCACTTTCTTTTGAAGAACTTTTCTGTCCGGTAAATACAATTGGTATTTGGAAACAAATATTTTATTTGAAATACCTCTTGTTGCATACTCAACCATTACCTCGCCCTTATGCTTGGTCAAAATAATTCCAATGGGTGGATTATCACCCTCTACGTTTTGTTCTGCTTCAAAATAATTCAGGTAAAGATTCATTTGTCCGATGTCGTGGTGTTTCACTTCTCTTACTTTGAGGTCAAATAAAACGAAGCATTTCAGTATTCGGTGGTAAAAAACAAGATCAACACGATAGTGAGTATTGTCCAGTGTAATACGAAATTGTCTGCCCACAAATGCAAAACCTTTGCCCAATTCAAGGATGAAACTTTGAAGGTTATCAATGATTTTCTGCTCTAAATGTCTTTCTGTGTAGCGATGTTTTTCCGTGATATTTAAAAACTCTAAAACGTATGGGTCTCGCGCAATATCCGCTTCCGTTTCGACTATTTGTCCTTTTTGTGCAAGTGTCATAACGCCTTTATGATCTTTACTCAAGGCAATACGTTCAAACAAAGCGGTATCCTTTTGGCGTTGCAATTCTCTCACCGACCAATTTTCGTTGATAGATTGCTGCTGATAAAAACTTCGTTCTAAATCGCTATCTATTTTTATGAGTTCACAGTAATGTGACCAGCTTAATTGAAATGATATGGTCTTACCAATGTTCTCCATATCAGCATGCTTTGCCAATTTTGTTTTTCCTTTTGCAATCGGTTTTATCTTTTTCTGTCCAGACGATGCTTGGACTGACTCCACGGGCTGGTGTCCAGACGCTGTCTGGACAAGTTTGTAAAGCAGGTAAAACTGTCTCATGGCAAAAAGATTTGAGCGAGAGAAGCCTTTACCAACATGTAGGCTTAGTTCCTTTGAAAGTTCCAAAATTAACTGACGGCTTGACTTTTCGTCAATGCTCTCCTCCTTCTCTCTCAACACAATCAATTTTCCAACACTCCAATAAGTAATAAGTAGTTCAGTATTGATTTTTCGTGAAATATTTTGTCGTGCTTGCTCGACTAGCTGTCTAATCTCAGATACAAGTTTGGTGTATTTATTTTTAGTTGGTTTCATGTCAAAGATTCTATATAAACAATGAGTTCGTCTTTACTTTTTATTTTCTGATTCAGTGCAATAAGTTTTTTCAAGAGTTCAACAAGAATAATTTGTAAATCTCGAATTTGATTTTATCAATTGGCAATCTGTTTCCCTTGTGAGTTAATGCATGTCTAACTTAATACATTGAAATCATAACAGAGTTCAACATTACAAACTCTTTAGAGTTCTTTGAAAACATCAATTTGCACAATCTATTTTTCGTTTTCTCTTGCATTTTATTTACCCAACTTTCTTTGTCCACAAAATATTGGGCTAAGGCTGTTAAGTCATATTCTTCTTTTATGTCTAAACCAGGTCTCTTCGCAATTGGCTCCAAAAGTTTTTTCCAATCAAAGAAACCAGAGTTAATAGATAGACCGGCACCAGCAAAGACAACAGC
>JAYSTG010000207.1:0-13382 GCA_043719965.1 Saprospiraceae bacterium
ATCATTTTGCATGATCAAAGTATTGGCAGTACCGAGGTCGATAGCCAGCTCCTGGGAAAAAAAATTAAACCACTTCATTCTTTGTACTTATAGCCCGTATATAGTCAATTGTTAATACAATAACCTTGCCTAAATTTTTAAAAAATATGATTTTATGGGATTTGAACGCAAAGGAAGTCAAATATATTAGAATAAACTTCAAGGGTAACAAATTTATTTTCAGGATTTTAAGTTAATTTTTGACGCAAAGTCAAGATTTTTCAAAGAATTCATATTAATGGGGATTTTACATGAATTTAGGCTTAGCAATTATTATCCTACTATAACTTCAGTCAAGTCCTTTTCCTGCATATAAGTATTCGCAACTTTCTGAAGGTCTTTAGATGTGACCCGCTCGATACCGTCGACCAATTCTGTATAGGATTGTATCCCACCTTCTACGGATAGTGTACGGATCAACTCAGATTGAGCAAATACATTTTCAAAATAGTTCAGAAAACTACCTTTTAGATAAGCTTTTACCGTCTTCAACTCATGGGGTTTGATGAGTTGATCTCGGAGCCTAGATAGTTCATGATATATTGCTTTGAGTGCGAGGGGACTCCTGGATTTATCTACTTCTGTTGAAATTAAAAAATACCCTCCTAGCATAAAAGTATCCAGCGTTGAATAGATATGATAAGTCAAACTTCTTTTTTCTCTCAGATTCTGCATGAGTCGAGAACCATAATATCCCCCTAGCAAGGTATTCAAGACAAACATGTGAACAAAATCCGGGTGATTTCTGGTAAATAGTCTTCTACCTATACGGATAGAAGATTGAACCGAATCCGGCTTAGCAATTTTGTACTGACCAGCCGAAGGAAATCTGGAAGGGAGGCGAGGTTTATTCGTTTTGCTTTTTTCTACCGGTAAGCTGGAAAGCATATTTAAGACCATAGTAAGGGTATGATCTGAATAACTTCCCGATAGGAAAATTTTGGCACCTGTAATGTCATAACAAGCCTTGTAATGCGCTAAAAGATCCTTCCTATTAATATCCTCTATACTTTCTACGCTACTATTATATCCATATGGGTGATTTTTGCCAAAAAGTCGTTCAGTAAACATCCTATATGCTAATACATCAGCTCTGGCTTCATCGCTTCTGAGTTTTTCTTTTTGTTGACGCTTATACAGTTTGAGTTCGGAGACTGGAAAGGAAGGAGTACTCAACATCTCATAAAGTAATGGCAAAACCTTAGGCAAGTACTTCTCTAAAGCAAATAATTTTACGCCACAGTTATCAATATAAAAATCCAAATTTAAAGATGAGCCCCAATGGTCGAATCCATCAGCCAACTTGGTAGCAGATTTTTTGGAAGTTCCACTTTTTAGTAATTGCAAGGTAGCCGAAGACAATCCTTTTTTGTGTTCATAGGGTCTACCCGCGGGAAACATGAGTTCCAATTTGAGCGCTGGCACAGTGCCCCTGCGAATCAGATATAATTCAGCGCCATGTGCGAGGTCGATCTTATTGATCTCCGGTATAGGTGTGAGATAAGCTTGGTGACCTGGGATATGATTCATTAGATGGAAGGAAGTGGGCAAAAGTAAGGAGAATGGCCGGGATCATAGCTTGAATCCTATTTGAGTAAAATCACAAGAAATTAGCTCGTTTTTTCGCAAGACAAAGCTGCCGCTAATATGCTTTTGCCTATTTTTGCGGCTCAAAATCATTTTCAAATCGATTTCCAATGAAATTTAGTGTATCCTCTGCCGAACTGCTCAAACAAATTCAAATCGCTTCAGGTGCTATAGGAACCAATCCTGTATTACCCATCCTTGAAGATTTTTTATTCCATGTCAAGGGCAAAATTTTAACTATTACTGCTACCGATCTGGAGACCTCTGTCAGGACTGAGATGGAGATTAAATCAGACCAAAATGGATCCATTGCTATTCCAGCTAAAATATTGAATGACACGCTCAAATCACTGCCAGAGCAACCAGTGTCTTTTGTGATAGACTCCACCAATAATAATATAGAGATCACATCCAGCAATGGTCGATATCGACTCGCAGGGGAAAACGCAGGTGAGTTCCCTAGTTTCCCATCCACTTCAGCGCAGGATACGGTGAAGATCAATTCTGATATTCTACATGAAGCATTCAATAAGACCTTATTTGCAACGAGCAATGATGAACTAAGACTAGCGATGACGGGGGTGCTGGTACAATTAGATTTTAATAAGATCCTTTTCGTATCAACTGATGCACACAAAATGGTGAAGTATGTTTTTCAGGGTATCTCTAATGATGTAGCGACGCAATTTATTTTACCTAAAAAGACCTGTAATCTTCTTAAAAATGTATTGCCTCCCAATACAGAAGTAGAGATTTCCTTTAATAAATCCAATGCATTTTTTACCTTTGGAAATACGGTAATGGCCTGTCGATTACTGGACGCAAAATATCCAGACTACAATGCAGTGATCCCAGTAGATAATCCGAATGTTTTAACTGTAAACAGGGCCCAATTTCTACAATCTCTTCGCCGTATAGCGATCTATGCCAATAAGACCACAAATCAAGTCGCTCTTCATGTAGACGAGGGTAGCCTCACCATATCTTCTCAAGATCTTGACTTCTCGAATGAAGCTACCGAGCAATTGGCATGTACCTTTCAAGGTCTACCTATAGCTATCGCTTTCAATGGAAAATTCTTGATTGAGATGCTTAGTGTAATGACTAATGATGAGATCAGTCTAAAACTTTCTACACCCAATCGTGCCGGTATAGTCAACCCCGCTGAAGATGTCAAAGGTCAAGACTTACTGATGTTGATCATGCCAGTATTAATTAATCAGCCACATTAAATTTGGAATTCAAGGGGCAAAAAAGGTAAGTAAAGTAATAGGTCGTGAAAATAGGTTTGTTTTTTGGTTCATTTAATCCGGTTCATATCGGACATATGATCATAGCTAACCATATGGCTTATCAAACCGATCTACAACAAGTATGGCTCGTGGTATCTCCACAAAACCCATTGAAACCTGCTGCTTCATTAGCCAATGACTATGATCGACTACATATGGTGCAATTAGCGATAGGAGACAATACGAAGTTGAGAGTATCCAATATTGAGTTTTCCTTGCCCAAACCTTCTTATACCATAGACACACTCAACTACCTTAAAGAAAAACATCCTGAGCATGAATTTGTATTGATCATGGGGGGTGACAACTTGGCGACCTTAAATAAGTGGAAGAACTATGAAAAAATATTAGACCTATATCAGATCTATATTTACAAAAGACCCAAACATGAGCTTGGATCATTGGCTACTCATGAACATATCAATATGGTAGAATCTCCACTATTAGATCTATCTGCTACCTATGTCAGAGCATGTATAAAGCAGGGTTATAGTATACAGTATTTGGTACCTGAACCCGTGTATGAATATTTGAGAGGTTCGAATATGTATCGATAGAGTCTGATGACTCCTATAGTCGTATCCGACTCGTAGGAGCCGGCGATAAGATATCAGGATATAGATACTCGTCGATGTGGCTAAAACCTAAAACATTCTAAGCAATTACTGTCGGCTGAAGCCAACGGTAATTGGTAATTTCTGAAGCTAGCGGTCTTCAACTTAACTAATTCAAAATCAATCGTTGATTAAGCAATTGAAAATTCAAATGCTTAATTAAAATGGTATAATCTCGGATAAAGTAATCAAAAACATAATCTTTTTAAAAATTTGACAACCGATAGGGTGACATTTAGGTCTTTAGTTACACTATAAACATGATGAGGTAGTGCACGCTTTATTTCTTTACCCTGGTATAACCCTGATCAAACAAAGCGAAGATTGTTGCAGTAATGTGACAATCTTTTTTTATTGATATTGCTTCCGACGATAGATATAAACCCAAATTATTCATATCGTATTGCTTCATTTAAAACAGCTGCTTTACGAGCTGGAAGATAGGATGCTACAAATCCAATCGCGGCTACAGTCATTCCAACAATCAAAAAGTCAGATCCTCTTAAATTTATAGGGTATCGATCAACTAAAAACCCTTCTGGTATGGGTACAATGCCATAGCGTTGCTGAAGCAAATAAAATATCAGTGTCAATACGAAACCAATCAAAATACCTAGACCTGTGATCCACATACCAGTCTGAAGAAAAATCGTTCTGACTACCTTGTCTTTCATGCCTATGGATTTCAACACCATGATATCTTTTTTCTTTTCCAGGACGATCATCCAAAGTGCGCCGACGATATTAAAAGCCACGAGGACCAGCACAAAACTCAAAATAGCATAGGACACCCATTTTTCTATTTTCATCAGTTTGTAGAAGGCGGCATCTTGTTGATTTCTGTCTAATACTTTATATCCAGAACCCAAAATAGATTTTAACGCAATTAAAGTCTGAGACCTGTCTTGGTAATCATGCAATCGTACTTCATATCCTGAGATTTGATCCGATTTATTTACTAACTCTTGCAGAAAATGGAGATCTACAAAAACATATTTATTGTCATATTCTTGTTGCACACTAAATACGCCCACTGGCGTCAAAACTTTTTTCTTAAATGGTTGAAATGCGCTTCCATTGGGATCAGGCATATAAGCAATGAGGCGCGCAAAATCATCATCGATGCTGATAGCCAATTTGTTTCGAATACCTATACCTATTACCGCTTGGTATCCACTTGAACCATTAAGTTCGAATCGTCCTTCTTCCAGTTTTTTAGTGATATCGGTTTGTGCAAGAAAACTGGTATCCACACCTTTTAATGTCGCAAAATCTTTTACTCCCTTATATTCCAATAGTGAAGTTTCCTCCATATATGGACAGATAGAGGCTACATTGGTTAGTGAAACTAACTTGTCAAAAGTCTGAGGATCTGGGGTAAAGGTCTTCCCCTCTAGTAATGAGATTTTGATATCTGCATTGAAAGAATTGATGAGTCCAATGATCAAATCTTCGAATCCATTGAGCACGGACATGACCAAAATCAATGCTGCAGTCCCAATGCTAATCCCCAGGATAGAGACTCCCGCTATAATGTTGATGGCATTGGTAGATTTTTTACCAAAAAGATAGCGGCGTGAAAAAGGCAATGCGAGCATATAACATACAAAGGTCAATAGAAAATAGGATTCTTGAGTTTCTAGAATGGATCTTAAAAATCAACTCAAGCAAATCCCGAGTCTATCATCCTTCTTTTCAAAGGTCGAGTGAGACAGGTCGGCCCTCCCCCGCCTTTGATACTGATCTCTGAACCCACATACTCCTGTACGTTACAGCCAGCCATTTCCAATGCGGTTTTGGTCAATGGATTGCCGGCTACCACTATCACATGTCTGGGTGCAATAGCCAAAACATTACAACCCATGCTGTCAAATTCATTTTCGGGGACTTCAATCAAATGAAAAGACCTAGCTAACAATTCCTCTCTAAAGGCTATGGGCATCAAGGGAGAATAGACCACTGCTACATCTCTATCCACTGGGCTGAATATGGACATCAAATGAAATACATCAGATGGGCCTCGGTAATGTGGCAATTCTATGGTTATGATCTCTAGGTCGTAGGGTCGCAATATTTCTTTCAATTGGCGAATGCCTGCTTTATTGGTTCGATAAGTGTGTCCTACAGCTAGGGTACTCTCATCTACCCAGGCTGCATCACCACCTTCTAAGGTACCTGGTGATTCGATCTTTCCTAGTATTGGCAGTCCAAGAGTAGAACAATATCTTTGTATAGCCTCAGGCTCGCCTTGTCTTGGTTCCTTACCCATATTACATAGGATCAGACCATGATCTGTCACCAATACAGCGTCACGACAATAGATTGAGTCCATGGAGAGATTGACATCCTGAGTCAAGTGGAATATGCTTGGTTTGAATAGACTAATTAATTCTTCAAAATGCTCATATTGCTGGATGGCGAGGTGCAGATCAGGCGCTGCTATAAAATTTAAAGTTTGCCATTGAGCTTGGACGAATTCGTCGGAAACAAATGACGCAGCAGCTCGTTTTAACAAAATAGATTCTATCTTGCCATATTCCGAATGAGATGTACTTCTAGGTTTCAAGATTATACTTTTTAAATCTTAAATGATTAATGTGTTTTCATTTTCATCATGGCGTACAAAGGTAATCCTACCACCAGCAATATAAATCCCCAATAGACAGTTTCAGCGCCTGAACCCACAACAGCCCACACTGAAAACACAAAAGCTACTATTGAAACTATCATCTGTACTGTAGTCAAAGGGAATAGTTTGTGTTTAAAAGCTAAAATCAAATACGCCACAATAGAAAATAAATAGGGCATTAATACTGTAAGGGTAGATAATAATATCGCAAATTCATAAGCTGATGCAAGGCTTTTATTGTAATTCATAATCATCAGTGCAGAGACTAAAATACTTGACACTACCAGACTAATTACAGGCGTCTTATGTTTATTTTCTTTTGCAAATATGCTTGGCAACATTTTATCCATGGCTGCTGCGGCTGGAACTTGACCTTGCATCAGGATCCAACCATTGAGCGCTCCGAAGGTAGAAATCACTGCACCTAATCCAATGAGGTATTTAGCCCAATTGCCCCAGATCGCCCCAGCAGCGTCTGATAATGGCGCTTTAGAATTAACTAATAGGTCAGGAGGTAAGATACCCATAACCGCTACCGTGGTCAGGATATAGATCAAGGTACTGATCGAAGTACCCAGTATAGTGGCTTTAGGAATGTTTTTATCCGGATCCTCCATGTTTTGAGATGGAATAGTAGCGCATTCCAAACCGAGAAAAGCAAAAAAAGTAAGTGTAGTAGCCTTAATGATAGCAGACATACTAGTATCTTCTGTGCGATTAAACACTTCAAAATGATCCATATGGATATAAAACAAACCACCTATCGCAATCAAAGTCAATGGCAATAATTTAGCAATTGTCGTGATCAATTGCATAGAGCCTGCATTTCGTATTCCTGTAGTGTTGAGCCAAGTCAAAAACCATATCAATCCAAGTCCCATCAATACTGCGGCGATGACATTCGTACCTAATACAGGTATGAAGGTAGTGAGGTAACTTACACAGGCTATTGCCAAGGCTGCGTTCGTACACCATACACTGATCCAATAACTCCAAGCCACCCAAAAACCAGCAAACTCACCCATTCCTTCCCGAGTATAAGCATAAGGGCCACCTTGTGCAGAGGGCATGATCTTAGATACCCAAGCATAAACCATAGCGAGGCACATAGCGCCGATACCTGATAGTAACCATCCTACAAGACTTAAGCTGCCATAAGAAGCTAAGGTGGCTGGTAACATAAATATACCGGAGGCGACCATATTACCTACTACCAATGAAGTTCCAGTCCAGAGGCCTATCTTTTGATTTTCTGCCATAGAAGGATCGAAAGTATACAATCTTTCGACAAGTCAATAAATCGAAATAAGTAGGAAAAGAAATTAATTATATTTTTTCAGATACAAGTCTTTACGAAACTTTGCGTTTTCCCGGACATCGAAATAGAAAAAATTAAAATCAGCGATATGAAAATTATTAGATCGATACAAAAAACTACCTGGGAACTTAGGCTTATGCACCCATAATACATTTTTATATACTTGAGCGTCCACCCTATTCGGCAATAGTCCACCTTCAAACTTTCGAAGTAAAGCTCCTTTGTTATGAGCCTTGGATACATACACGGTATCCGATCGCCAGGAGATAGGATTAGTAATGATCATAGGTGGCTCAGATTGAGCATGTTTAGGTTCATGCCCATATTTGAAGGTTCGCCAGCTATTGATACATTGTAAATCATCTGGGGCATCACAGGATGATAAATGATCAAAATAACCTTTCGGTATTGGTATCCCCGCGAGATAAGCCACTACTAATCTAACTTGCAATGGAGTTCCATCAAAAAATTCTTTAGTAAGCCTCATGCCATGTGTAGTGCCCTGGCTATGTGCGGCTATGATGATCGGCCTACCTTGATTATAATGCTCCAAATAATATTGAAATGCATCTTTTACATCTTGGTAAGCCAGTTCAAAAGCTTTTTTAGCATTTACTTTATCGGTAGTGAAATAGGCCTGATAATGGGCCTGACGATATCGAGGAGCATACACTCTACCTACTTGATTGAATATACTGGCTTGATATTTCATGGAGGAACCATCGGTGATTCTATTTACTTTTTTGTTATCAATAGCAGCATTCCATAGGGATCTATCTTTCTTAGCTAAAAAAGAGGTTGGATACAGAAAGAAAATATCAACTGGTCCATTTTCCATTGGATTTAAGCCAAATGGGTCAAGGTCCGAGGGATCTACTTTACTCGGCAAAGCTGCCCAATGTTCAGTCTTGCTATAATCGATAGGTTGATCTGGAAGTAATGCTTGTTTAGTGACACTGCAGGAGGTCAGTAACAGGCCGACTAACAAAAGAAATGAGGGTTTCATGGTACAAAAATAAGGTCAATGGATAAATCAAGTGCTGTTATTTAAACCCAAATAATCCATTTGAAATCAAATGGATTATGCGAGGTATTGAAAATGAATTATTTATGTAAATTTTTAATGGAAGTAGATAATTCATTTCAAAACTCGCGGTTAACACCCTTCGGGCAAAAAATTCTATTGAATTTTTTGGGTTAAAATGTCGATTTGAATGGTGTCTCTTATTACAGGATCAATTGCTATGTTCAAAAGGACTTTGATAAAAAGGTCTTGGGGATGTAGGAGATTAGAGCTTTGTAAGTAAAAATTTATGTCGTATTCACCTACATGCATGATTGATACCTAGCACATAATTCTTTACCACATCAATATCAATCGCGGTTTGTGACCCTTTAAATCCTGTAATACGGTTATTAGATAGTTTTCTACCACAGAATTCTGTCAATGGTTTTGAAATAGGCATGTAAGTCCAGTGCCATTTCTCTTCTTGATAGCCGTAAGGCCTGTCTGCAGTATAGGGTTGACAAAATCCAAAGGAACCAGCATATTCCAGTAGCCAGTCATAGATCTTTTTTCCTTCACCAGTTGTAAAGTATATATTATTCAATGCATTCAGATCTATATCTGTGCCCCAGTGATGGCGAGATGTGCCGGGCATGGAGGAGTATTCAAGTATTATTTTTGCTCTGGTTATGGGGTCTGGGGTGGTCAAAGCCAAATTTTGGCCATTTTCTACTACTACTTTACCATTCCATTTATTCTCCCAGATTGTTTTTTGAGCTGTAAAGTTTCGCGTGGCCGAAAGTATTTTTAGCTTAAGGCCAACCTTGGCTGCCGACTGGGCCATTGACATGAAAGATTCTATTGCTTCAATCCGCAGGTACATACCCTCTTTAGCTGCCAATACGGTCGGTAACTTAGCAAATAAAGGATGCACTACGGGATCGAACTTACCCATCACGTATAATAGGGTATCGACGGCTTCTAATTTTAAAGTCTCCGCCGTATCCATTGCGTTGAGCTTTGAAGATTTGTGGTCAACAACCTCAGGTAATGAATTTTTATGATCTGATTTACAAAATAATAAAAACAGAAATAAAAAGAATGGCCTTGAGAAGAAGATAAAACAATCAGAGATTGAAGTCACCACTTCAATCGTGGCAATGGCTAACCCTTGAAGCATTTATTTATTGGAAAGGATAAGGTATTTTTCCAAAGCCATACTCATCGAAGGTACATCTGGGGCCGGGGCTTTGATATTGAGGTGCAGACCCAAGTCTTCTACCGCTTTAGAAGTATGACTGCCAAAGGCAGCAATGCGCGTTTCGTCTTGTTTAAAGCCAGGAAAATTATCATATAGCGATTTGAGGCAAAGGGGGCTGAAAAATACCAATACATCGTATTTGATGTTTTTCAGATGGGATAGGTCACAACTTACGGTACGATACATGATGGCTTCCGTTACTTTTAGTCCTTTGCCTACCAGGTAATCATGAATTTCTTTGGCGCCCTGGTCGCTACTAGGCAACAGGAATTTTTCATTCTTATGCTTATTGAAATAAGCGCTTAGATCTTCAATATTTTTTGTACCAACAAATACTTTTCGTTTACGATATAAAATGAATTTTTGGAGATAATTACCGATCGTTTCTGTAAGGCAAAAGTATTTCATGTCAGGGTTGACCTTGATCCTCATTTCATCACAGATCCGGAAATAATGTTCGATAGCTGTTTTGCTGGTAAACACGACCGCAGAGAACTCATCCGGCCTGATACGAGCTTTTCTAAATTCTTTTTCTGTGACAGCTTCGATTTGATTGAAGGGAATAAAATCAATTTGAAGGCTATATTTTTTTTCAATAGCACTATAGGGTGAATGCTCTGGACGAGGCTGAGATACCAGTATAGATTTTATTTTTTTATATTTTTCAGTAGAGCTCTTGCCTGTAGTACCCATTCAGCTTAAAATTCGTTTTTACCTGATCCCAATAGCCTCCTAAATCCCATCATTGGGGGAATTTACTCTAGTAAGATCCCGCTCAACAAAATCCAAGGAGCTATTTCAACGGTGCAAAGGTAAATAATAAAATGAAATTTACTGGATAGGATCAATGGCATATTGTTTAACAATCCCCTAGCTTGTCGCATAAGGTATAAAGCGAGAATGATAGTCAATCCGCTAAAGATCAACATTTTACCTGTCTCTGGGTCTACAAAAGAAAGCAAAATATTAACTATCATCAAGGCTAAGCCTAAAGCAAGATTATAAATACCAATCGTATAACTATAATAACTTGCCTCTTTGGCCAAGGGGAATACGAACGATAATACCCACAATATAAAATGTCGTGTAAGATACACTCCAAAGACTATTAAGACTGACATCAAGAGCGATATAGAGGCTAAACCAAATATTCTAAAACTTAGATACAGAAAAATCCCTGCATTGAAAATAAATATAAAATATAAAAACCCAAAAATCAAAAGCTGATTTCCCTTAAACGCATCTTTAAAAAGAATCCTCAATTGGTTTTGATTGTAGGTAGACTTGATAAGTGCAAGTGGATATGATCTATTAAAATTAATGGCAACTGCAGCCAATAAAAATAAAAATATGTAAATAATAAACCATAGATTTTTGCTGATATTTCCTTGACTTCTAGAGGAAGCATTTTTGATATTGTTCAAGCTGTTATTGGTCTGGGATGGCTCCTGACTCGATGGAACTATATTGATTTCATTATTAGCATTTTGATCAGCCTGAGGTTGTTTAATATTAAATGGATTATTTACTTCATTAAGGCCAATAGAAGGTTTTGGGTTTGGATCCGTAGCGGTTGAACTTGGTATTTCAGGGATAGGATTCTTAATGACAGTTGGAGGAGTAGGGACATTGGCAGGTTCCACGGTCTTGAGCAATGGAGTTTTATTGATTTCACCTCCTTTATTTGGTTTTATTTCAAAAGGGTTTGAGATGCTTGAAGGAACAGTCGATGTTTGGTTAGGTGTTATTGAAGAATTAGAAGGCTGAGATTCTACAGATATAGGTTTAGAATCCTGAATTGAGGTTGGAGGAGTTTTAGATACTGTTTCTTTAGGCTCTTCTTTTTTACTTGATGGAGCTTTGATATCAAATGGGTTTTGGCTATTACCCATCACCAACCATGCTACAAAGAAAAATATATTACAAGCTTTACACCAATATGTCATAAAGTTTCAAACCCATTTCCTTGATGAACAATTACCTTTTTGATTTTGTTTAAGTCCCAATCTATGACCAAGCCACGAGCGATTTTATCAGCTACAGCTTTGCCATATAACAGTTGTACCAAATATAGTGCCGCTTCGAAGGATTTAGCCCCACCTGCCGATGTGATTACATTTTTATCATGCACAAAAAGCACATTGTCAAAGACTCGAAGTGCAGGAAACATGTTTTTAAAAGAGTGTATGTCAGCAGGAAAAGTGGTGCATGACAACCCTTCTAATAATCCGGCTTTTGCCAATACAAAGGCTCCATCACAATGTGATGTCACGAACATGGCTCGCTCGCCTATTTTTTTTACCCATTGGATCATAGTCGAGTCGTTGAGGTCTTCTCCCATATGCCCATCTGCACTCGGTACTACTAGGATATCGATATGAGGGAGAGGATCTTTAGTATAATCAAAATCAGGTTTTACATATAAGCCTTCAAAGGTACGGATCAAGTCACGGGTATTAGCCACGGTAAAAACATTCATGGCTTTAATGTTTTCCCTATACTGGGTGTGCTGAAAAATGTCATATGGGGCTGTCAACTCGGTATTGAATACCCCATTCATGATTAAAAAAGCCACATTATACCTGGCGGGTAAGATTTTATTTGATTCTTTTATAGATACCTTTATGCCGCCATGGCCTGCCCTGGGGTCATTCAAGTTACAAGCAATCAAGGTAATACCTAAAAATAAACTAATAAATCGATGGATAGATTGGTTCATAGAGATTTGTATAAAGAGAAAACGCAATACCTTACAAAATTGTTATTTTTTTACTTTCATTGCAAGAATATATTCAGTCTAACCTATGGAAATCAAAAATCGTAAGGCTCAACACGAGTTTTTTTTCAAACAATCCTTTGAAGCTGGCATCCTCCTGGATGGATCAGAAGTCAAATCCATACGTGAAGGAAATGCAAATATCAATGATGCCTTTTGTTATTTCAGAAATGACGAATTATTCATCCGTAATTTTCATGTAGCGCCTTATAAACAAGCCTCAGGGTGGGCACTGCATGACCCGCTAAGAGAACGAAAGCTACTGTTAAAGAAAAATGAATTAAAAAAATTAAAAGCGAGAGTCGAAGACAAAGGAATGACGATTATACCCTATAGGCTCTATTTATCGGAACGGGGTCTTATAAAAATGGAAATCGTACTTGGAGAAGGTAAAAAATCATTTGATAAAAGAGAGACGATCAAAGCAAAAGATAATCGCAGAGAGTTGGAGCGAATGGATAAGGGTAAGGAATAAAGAGTTTAACGCTCCATCTCATCTTTGACGGCCTGATAATAGGACTCATACTGAGGTAATATTTTTTCAATATCAAATTCTTGTGCTCGTGCATAGGCTTGTTGCTTATACAACTCTAATGTCTCCGGATCCTGCAGTAACTGTATTGCATGCTGAGCCATTCCATGCACATCGCCTATCTCCAATACACAACCACTGACCCCATGAATATTAAGTTCCGGTAAACCACCGGCATTGGATGAAATCACCGGGACATGACATGCCATGGCTTCCAAAGCAGCTAACCCAAAACTTTCGTTTTCGCTGGGAATAAGGAAAAGGTCACTAATAGATAGGAGTTCTTCCACTGCATCTTGCTTGCCTAGAAATCGAACATTATCAGAGA
>JAYSTG010000208.1:0-1823 GCA_043719965.1 Saprospiraceae bacterium
ATTTTTTATGTTTTTCAACAAAGAAAAAAGTAGCAAAAAAGAAACACATTAATACTAATAGTAATATGATTTTTTAAATCATATTACAAAGCTAAAGGGTAGGCGGGTGGGAAAAAAAAGTAAGGCAGAATAAAAAACATATTTATGTTAGTAAATTACTCACTAAATAGGGCAATGATCCAAACCATATTATGAAATTAAGTATCCATACGAAGAGAAGTGCTATTGTAATTTTACTAACTTTTCCGTAAAGGAATAAGCGCCAAAATACCCATAACCATTTTTGACATTGGTATACATTATAGATGGCTCTGAAAATGGATTGTCTCTATTATTAAACATTCGTTCAACTGATATTTGGAAAGAATAATAGGACTCACTTATCGAGTATAGTCGCACATAAACCGCATTGAACTGACCAGATTTCTTGTTAACTTCAGCGTGTCGAGTCCATTCGATGGACTTTCCATTGGTGCCTTCGTCATCTAGAAATCTTGTATGAGATAGATCATTGATTCCAAAAAGATGAATGTATTGAGGCCTGAGGCTGTCTCGGTGGAAGGCATCACTTTCATAATAGTTTTTAGTTGCCGAGGGGTCAGTCCATTTCATTATATATTCATCCGTATTAAAGGTAGTCAGATCCAAGCCACTGCCTACTTGTTTTATATCAGGCCTATATATTACCGTATCTACTGGAACAGGAATAGGCACATTAATAGTGGATTCGATAGGATCAAAGCCGGGAGCTTCAATTTTTATCGTATAGGAATTGCCTGCTTTAATACCCGGAGTTAAAACATTGCCTGTATAGTAACCACTGGTAGTATATTTCAAAGTAGCCACTAAAGCATTTTGCTGATACAATCCTACCGTAGCATTACTCACGGTATCAGGCCATTCCCTCACATAATAAAAAACACTTCGAACGGTGTCTTTAGTACCTGGATTAGTACGGACAAAAACAGAAGAATCTACTCTTCTAGGATAACTATTCACTCCTAGTGGATGTCTGGAGTGGGTGAGAAACAAAGATACTTCTTGCTCCCCGTCTGCAATCAAGGAATACATGGCTAGTTTGGGTTTTTCTTCCGGAATATCAATTTCTACTATGGGATCAAAAAAATCACTACAACCCATAAATAGAAAGTTAAATAGCAATATTAAAAATGAAAATCTCATAGCTTTTTAGAATTTGAAGTTATAAGTAAAGTGTGGCACTATAGGGAAGATACTCGTCTGGCGCACGACACGAGCAGTTTCTTTAGTTTCTGAGTTGTACTTCGTACCTAATGTCAGGTAATATGGATTATTGTTATTATAAAGATTATAAGCCCCTATGGCCCAGGTACGGGTATGATGTTTTTTCTTTTTAGTAAATTCAAAATTAATATCCATTCTGTGATAGGCAGGCATACGATAGGCATTTTTTTCACCAATGATTTCATAATCCTGAAAATAATTATTTATGAAATCAGGTTGACGCAAACCACCAGAAGCTTGATTGGGAAATTTAAAAATAGCCTGAGGAAGTGAAACTACGTTGCCGGTACTATATTGCCATGTACCGGACAAGGAAAAGCGATCTGTAAATTTATGAGATACTAATATCTCAAAATCATGGCGTCGATCATATTTGTAAGCATACCGATTACCCCTATTGATATTGTCAAATTGCCTCCAGTTCCAGGCAAGCGTATATCCAATCCATCCTGTCGTACGCCCATTTTTCTTTTGCAGTAAAAATTCGGAACCGTACGACTCCCCATTTCCTTGCTCCACACGATCTTCCCAATTGGTATTAAGACTTAAAAAACTAGCTC
>JAYSTG010000209.1:0-4614 GCA_043719965.1 Saprospiraceae bacterium
GATTCGAAAATAAGTTTCTTATAGGCTGTAGGATTATTAAAAAGTCTCAGTACTGCGTCGTCAGCTATAAACTCATGATTTAATTGAATTGAGGTCTTATACCAGAACCAACAAGGATTGAACCAGATAAGAATCTTTACCAGCTCAATAAATATTAAATCAAACATGTGTTTTTGGTTTACATGAGTAAATTCATGATAGAGCACTTCCTCTGGCAGGCGTTGCTGTAGATAGTCTTGTCTATTTAAATAAATAGAATTCATAAAACTGTACGGCATAATAGGCTCTGGAATCATCACTAACTGAACTCCATTATACGGAATTATTTCACCTCGTCTTCGAAAGTCCCAAAGTGTGTTCCAATGCCTTAAACCAGGCATCAACCTCATAATGACAATAAAAAAATAAAAAATAGATAGCAATAGCATTAAATCATTCTCGTTGGCAGGTACTGTTTCAATGGATAAAGAATGATTTACTTGACCTACTGCTTGGAACCAATCAGGCAATACCATACTATTCGTTGGATTAGGCTGAGCAATCTTAATGGGAATAAATGGAATAGTTATGGATAAAACTACACTTGTTAATAGATAGGCTCTCTTAAATTGATGGATTTTCTCCATTTCTAATAGCGTCCTATAGACGAATATCAATACTGCAGAGATCACTATTAATTTTAAAATATAGACTATCATTTCTTGGCTTTAATTTCAAGGTTGACTATTTTTTTTAATTCTTCCAATTCCTCCTTTGTTAGTCTAGAATGTGAAGTAAAAAACGAAGCAAACTGCAGGGCTGAGTCTTCAAAATGATGTTTAATCATACCATTTAAATGCTTGACGAAATAATTTTGTTTAGAAATGACGGGAAAGTATTGTCGCGAATTGCCATATAATGTATATGAAACAAATCCTTTACCCTGCATTCTTTTTAATAGGGTGGAAATCGTAGTGAGCGCAGGTTTAGGTTTAGGATAGCTGTCTAGTAAATCTTTAAGAAAGGCTTGTTTCAACATCCATAAGTACCCCATCAATAGTTCTTCAGATTTTGATAAATTCATTCTACAATTAGATTGTTTGTTCTACAAATGTAGAGAAAACAATATCAAAAAGTCAAGTTCCTTATAATTATTTAACTAAAATTAATTCGGAATTAGCTTCGAATCGTCCTGGATCAGATGGGAATAATCGATGCCGTAACGTTCAATTTCCTCTATAAAGGGATTTTCATCAGAAGTTTCAAACTCGGTAAATGGATGGATTTCAAAACCACTTAATTCTATCAAAGCCGAAGCTATCTTCTCGATATCCAATGGCCTCACGCCCTGGAATCCTTTAGCCCAAATAGCTAGATCGATATCCGAGTAAGTATGTGGATTGCCTTTAGCATAAGATCCGAATAACACTATTCTTCGTGGATACACCTGTACCGATTTGAGATTTTCAATCAATTTGGCGATGTGTTGATTCATAGCCTGGATAGTAACCATAATCGTAATGTTTTGACTTTATCCAAATGCAGATCGATATAATTTTTATCTGCTAATTTTCTTAACGTGTTTTTATAATCAGGATATCGGGTCTCAATATTCCATGAATTAATAATCATATAAAAATCATGCCATTCCGTTTCTTTACCCAACATGGTCTCAGCATGTATTTTTTGCAATTCATGAGTTAAAGGCGGCACATTCCCAAAATTGTCCCTTACCCAATTTGCTTTTAATAGTTTTTCAATTGAAAGGTGGATAAAAAATAATGCTTCCAAGTTTCGTTTTCCCTCAAGACAAAACAAAGCCATATCCCAATTATCTTGAGCGCTGTTTTTCCAATATAGAATATGGTCTTCTTTGTTCATTATTACTCCTTAATTAAACTCCGAATTCTCTTTTGATCTTGTTCAATGCACTGCCTTCTTTCACCCATTCGATCTGTTGTTCATTGTAATTTTGATCCACTTCAAAAGTATCTGTAGTACCATCGGCATGGTGTAGTTTTACAAAAAGATTTTTACCTGGGGTGAAGGTGTCAAATCCAAGGATATCTACTTTATCATCCTGACGGATCAAATCATAATCATTGGCATTTTTAAAAGTCAGGGCCAGCATACCTTGCTTTTTAAGATTAGTCTGATGGATACGTGCAAATGATTTTACGATCACTGCCTTCACACCAAGATATCTAGGTTCCATCGCAGCATGCTCTCTGGAAGATCCTTCTCCATAATTAAATTCGCCAAAGACTGCTGTGCCAATACCTGCTTTTTGATATGCGCGTGCTGAGTCGGGCACTGCCATATATTCATTCGTAATATAATTCAGTACTTTATTGGCCTCTCCACTATACGCATTCATTGCCCCGATAAGGCAGTTGTTGGATATATTTTCAAGATGGCCTCTATACTTGAGCCAGGGGCCGGCCATCGAGATATGATCTGTAGTACACTTGCCCTTTGCTTTAATAAGAATATTCATGCCTTGTACCTGCTCCTGTGTGATAGGTATAAAAGGTACCAATAGTTGTAATCTGTCACTGCCTTCTTTTACTTTCACTTGTATATGGGAGCCATCTGCGGCAGGCGCTTGATATCCGGCATCCTTCACATCAAATCCTCTGGATGGTAACTCTTCACCAGAGGGAGGGCTTAGTTTTATTGCTTTGCCATCTGCATTCATTAAGGTATCTGTGAGTGGATTAAAAGTAAGGTCTCCAGCAATCGTCAATGCCGTTACGATCTCTGGCGATGCCACGAAAGCATTGGTATTGGCATTACCGTCATTTCGTTTAGAGAAATTTCTGTTAAATGAAGTCAGGATGGAGTTTTTACGATTTGGGTCATCGGTATGGCGAGCCCATTGGCCTATACATGGACCACATGCATTAGCTAGTACTACACCGCCTATATCTTCAAAGGCCTGAAGCAAACCATCGCGCTCTACAGTATATCGGATCTGCTCAGACCCAGGAGTGATGGTAAATTCTGATTTGGCTCTCAGACCGTGGGCTTTTGCTTGCTTGGCTACGGAGGCAGCACGATCCAAGTCTTCATAAGAAGAATTGGTACAGGAACCAATCAGTCCCACTTCTAATTTTGCAGGATAGCCTTTTTCTTTTACAGCTGCTGCGAATTCCGATATAGGCCATGCTAAGTCAGGAGTAAACGGTCCGTTGATATGAGGCTCCAGTGTACTCAGGTTTATTTCTATCACCCGATCAAAATATTTATCGGGATTGGCATAACACTCTGTGTCACCAGTCAATTCATCCGCAATATTATCAGCCAAATCAGCAATGACTGCTCTGCCTGTTGCCCTTAGATATCTGCTCATAGAGGCATCATATCCAAAAGTAGATGTAGTGGCTCCTATCTCTGCGCCCATGTTACAGATTGTGCCTTTACCTGTGCAAGACATAGATTGGGCCCCTGGTCCAAAATATTCTACAATAGCTCCTGTCCCACCTTCGACAGTGAGGATACCTGCTACTTTTAAGATGACATCTTTAGGAGAAGTCCAACCATTTAATTTACCTGTTAGTTTGACACCAATGACCTTTGGCATCTTCAGTTCCCAGGCCATACCGGCCATTACATCTACAGCATCTGCTCCACCTACTCCGATGGCGACCATGCCGAGGCCACCAGCATTAGGTGTATGTGAATCCGTTCCAATCATCATACCACATGGGAAAGCATAATTCTCCAACACGATCTGATGTATAATACCTGCACCTGGCTTCCAAAATCCAATGCCATATCGATCAGAGATAGAGCTTAAAAATGCAAATACTTCTGAGTTTTTATCCAATGCTGTTTTAAGATCGGTTGCTGCACCAGACTTAGCTTGTATCAGATGGTCGCAATGTACAGTGGTGGGTACTCCGGTCATATTACGGCCACATTGCATAAATTGCAATAAGGCCATCTGAGCTGTAGCATCCTGCATCGCTACCCTATCCGGTGCAAAAAATAC
Source organism: Saprospiraceae bacterium (assembly GCA_043719965.1). Classification (GTDB taxonomy): domain Bacteria; phylum Bacteroidota; class Bacteroidia; order Chitinophagales; family Saprospiraceae; genus JADJLQ01. Next base: position 3,974 of record JAYSTG010000209.1, read on the forward strand.
ATACTCTTCACTGCGCTCATACTCACGCAAGGGTGAGTCAGCATGGAGATGGGTGTACAATATTTTTTCTGTCAAAGTAAGCGGATGACCCAAAGCTTTTCGGATCGTAGCCACTTTAGCGCCAAAAGCAGCATAGACTGCTTTTATCATTTCAAGATCAAATGGTGTAGACATATTTCTTTATAAGATTCAATAGATAAGCTGCAAAAATAATCAAAATCAAGCATATGTTTTTGAGGCTGACATCTTAGCTTTTATAAAACGAAAGCTAGTATTTGGTGCGTATTATAATCCACGGAATCATTTAATTTTAATATGATTCCGCCATGTATATAATAATTTAAAATGGCGGAATCTTGTATATTTTAAAAGATTCCGCCCATTATAAGTAAACACAAAGCGGCGGAATCTATATATAAATAATAGTTTCCGCTAAATTAAAACCACTACAAATCAACGGAATCTTGTATATTTGGGCAGATTCCGCTGATTATGAATAAACCATTTTATGTAGGACGAAAGGAAGAACTAGCCCGAATCCGGGAAGCATTGAGTTCGCCCAGGCCTGAAATGATGGCTCTGGTGGGTCGCCGTCGTGTGGGAAAAACTTACCTAATCAATAGTTTTTTCAATTACAAATT
>JAYSTG010000210.1:0-4610 GCA_043719965.1 Saprospiraceae bacterium
ATGCTGACATAATCTTTGAGTCCTTCGATATATTGGATATCATTGATATTGATGCGTACGAGTTTTGTACCATCTTTTACATACATGATGTCTTCCGAATCCGTGAGGTTAGTGGCTTTTATCGATTCCGATTTTGACTCTATAATATCTAATCTGGCCTTGACTTTTTCTACCGCTTGTAGGAAGCGCTCGAAGACAATGGGTTTTAATAAATAATCTGTGACATCAAGTTCGTATCCATCTAAGGCATATTCACTAAATGCTGTAGTAATGACCACCTGAGGTTTAGGTTTTAAAATCTTTAGTAACCCTAGTCCGCTAAGGTCAGGCATTTGGATGTCAAGAAACAATAAATCAATCACGTGATCTTGCAAAAAATGTAACCCTAACAACGGATCAGAAAAACTTTGCAAAAGATGCAGATAAGGCACTTTACTGACATAGTCTTCAATCAGCTTGCGTGCCAGCGGTTCGTCCTCAATCAGTACGCATTCAATCATAGGATTTCAATTCAATTGAAGATCCAAGGTAGCGGTATACTTTAAATCTTGATCCAAAATATTTAAAGTGTGCTTATCTGGATAGTTAAGTTCTAATCGTTTGCGCACATTCTCCAGTCCGATACCATGATCAGAGGAAGCAGCACTTCCAGTAAGATGCAATTTGCTATTGGACACCGTAAGAGACACGTGATTTCGGTCTCCGTTTAATGTTGCTTTGACCCAGGTTTCATTATTATTATTAGCCACTCCATGTTTAAAAGCATTTTCTAGGAAAGGGATCAAAAGCAAGGGGACAATCTTTTTATTGCTAACATCTCCTTTGACTTCAAACTCTATAGGTATTTCTTTATTAAGTCGGAGTTTTTCCAGCGAAATGTAGTTGCGCATATATTCAATTTCCTTCTCTAAAGGCACGAATTCATGATTTGAGTCATATACCATATATCGCATCATCTGTGAAAGCCTCGATATGACTTCGGTAGTCTGGGGAGATTGGCTATAAGCTAACGCATATAAATTATTTAAAGTATTAAATAAAAAGTGTGGATTGATTTGATTCTTTAGGAATTTGAGTTCAGCTGTCAATTTTTCATTCTTTAAGATTTCTCTTTGATCTTCGAGATCTCTCCATTCACTAAAAAACCTCAATAAGGCAACAAATGCGGATACTAAAGTGGCCGTCACAAAAGAACTGATCGCAAAGCGACTACTGTAATAAAATCTGTCTTGGTGCGTATATCCATCTACAATCCATCGCTTGGCATATACATAAATAATTAATATTACTACAGCTCCCACTATAAATTCGATCGAATATCGAATTCCATTTTTGTGGATTAAATATCGGGGCATGATGTAGAGGTAATTTAAATAAGCTACCATCATCAAAAAAATAGTATGAGTCAGGGCATTTACGAATAAGACGATGAACTCCGTGTCGTCTTCTCTGGCTCTGGGTGAACTACTAACTTGGTAAAAGAAAAACGAAAAATATACACACCAAAATAATAGGTGCATTATTTTCATTCGATGAAGTTGCAAAGTATTTTGCATCAGAATTTATTGTCCATTTTATTCCAAAATTACATTTTAAAATTTCAGTCTATGCCCCCTTAGGATCATTAGGTAGGTTTTATCGACTGCCCATGGGGTTTATTCTACGGACCCATTCAATCCTGTTTTATTCATAAGGAACTGTTAATATTAAATATTTATGTAATGTAAAAGGTACTATTGGGAGGAATTAAAACCCTTCTGACCCAAAAGCCGATAAAAAGCACCTGATGGTCGAATGTCGCTTGAACCAGGGCAGATTTAGGCCTAATTTTGTGTTGTAATTATTCAATCAATTCATTTATTAAACCATGAAATTATTCTTTTCTGTATTCTTAATCTTAGCTTTTTTTAGCCCCCCCCTTGCTGTTGGACAGATCCCTGCCACAAAAGGTACAGCAACATTGGATGGAATTATCATAGATACATTAAACAAAAAACCGATTGAGTTCGCCACCATTACTTTGATCCGAACTAGTACCAGTCAAGTCATTGATGGCTCCGTGACGGATGAAAAAGGAGCTTTTGAAATTAAAAACATAGTCGCTGGTGAATACACCTTAGAGTATACTTTCCTAGGTTATCAAACTAAGAAATCGAATAATATTACACTTAAAGATGGAGCTAAAATCAAATTAGGTAGAATATTCCTTGCTCCAAGTGCTTTGACTTTAAAAGAAGTAACCGTATATAGCCAACAAGACATGGTAGAAGAAAAAGTAGATCGATTAGTCTATAACGCCGAACGAGATATCTCTAGTAAAGGAGGAGATGCATCCGATGTCATGCGTAAAGTACCGTTATTGACTGTAGACCTCGATGGTAATGTAAGTCTGCGAGGAAGTTCTAATGTAAAAGTATTGATCAATAACAAACCGTCCAGTATCATGGCTGCTAGTGTAGCCGATGCCCTCAAGCAAATACCTGCCGATATGATCAAATCTATCGAAGTAATTACTAGCCCGTCTGCTCGCTATGAATCTGAAGGATCTGTAGGTATCATCAATATCGTGACTAAGAAAAACACCTTGCAAGGTATGACCTTAGGAGTAGACTTAAGTGCAGGCAATCGAGGAGCCATGCTTGGCTTAAATGGTAACTATCGTCAAGGTAATATGGGATTCAGCCTTAGGGGTCATGGTAGAGCGGAATATAATATCAAAGGTGAATTTGAAAATACCCAGACTACACAATCATCTATTGGATTGCAATCCATCACACAAAACGCTAATACCTTCACACAACGACAACATGGAAATTATAATTTGGGATGGGACTGGGATGTTTCTAAAAAATCAAATCTATCCGCAGGGTTACGTTTCGGCACCAGAAACGGACTAAGTGAACAGAATAATTTAATTACCAAAACGTTCCTCCCTGGCGCGACTATCCCACTACTCAGTGGTCGCAATGTAGATAGCAAAGACATCAATTTGAGTTATGACTTCAATACGAGCTATACTTATACTTCAAAACCGCAGCAGGAATTTAGTTTATTGGGATTAGTATCTCGGAATAATCGAACAAATAATTTTGAAGCTGATCTACTAAATAACGTAGATTTTGCAACGATCTCAGCTCGTCAAAAAAACGATAATATTAGTTTCAATCAGGAGAATACACTTCAGGCAGAATATCAAACACCACTCGGCGATCGACAGATGATTGAATTTGGCGGAAAAGGTATATTCCGAGTAGTCAATAGTGATTATCAATATTATTTTAGCGAAGGGAGCTCTAACCTTTATTCCTTGGATCCCTTTCGTACTTCTAATGAATTGAATTATAATCAAACAGTAGGAGCAGGGTTTTTATCTTATACCTTATCCACAAAAAATAAATGGAGCATCAAAGCAGGTTCGCGATTGGAATACACTGAGATCAATGCTCAGTTTCAAAATAATCTACCCGGTGAAAGAATAGCTATACCCTCTTATTGGAGTCTTATACCCAGCATAAACTTGTCTAAACCCTTGTCTAAAACACTTACACTCAAAGGAGGATATAATCGAAGAATTCAAAGGCCAGGTATACAATTTCTCAATCCCAATGTCAATGAATCTAACCCATCTAATATATCAGTGGGCAACCCCTATCTCGATCCTGAGTTTACTGACAACTTTGAAGTCAGTAGTAGCGTCAATCTCAAAGGAATATTTGTCACAGGAGCTGTATTCTATAGGCATACTGGAAATTCTATTACCAACTTACGAGATACTTTCACCATCAAAAACCCAAACCCACTTGAAGCAGGAACGATCTCTACCATTCGCACCACTTACCAAAATATTGGTAATGAAAATACATTTGGCTTCAATGTATTCGGTAATGCCACTTTATTCAAAATCTGGCAAATCAACGGGGGCATAGATATGTACAATGTCAATCTATCGAATAATAATCCAGACCCGATCTATTCTGCCTCCAATTCTGGCTGGGTATTCGGTGGTAGGATATTCAGTAATGTAAGATTGAAAAAAGGATGGGGTATACAAGGCGGTGGAGGAGCTCGAGGTAGACAAGTCAATCTGCAAGGGACTTCTGGGAGTTTTGCTTTTTATAGCATCGGTATACGAAAAGATTTCCCCAATGGAAAAGGCAATGTCAGCCTTTCTACAGAAAATTTTCTTAATCATCCTTTCCGCGTGAACTCAAATTCAAAAACTGCATTACTCGAGCAATTCAGCACTAATAGTTTTTACAATGCCGGGGTAAGACTCGGTGTCAATTACCGTATCGGTAAAATGTCATTTGAAGATCGACGCAATATAAAATCAATCAATAATGATGACCTCAAAGGCGAAGGGGGAGGTGGTCCTGGTGGCAATGATGGTGGCGGAAGCGGAGATCAACAAAATCAAGGTGCCAGAGGTCAAGGTCAAAGACCAGCAAATGGTCAAACTCGTCCTACAGGTATGCCTGCTCAAGGTGGCCAATTTGGTAAAGATAGTACCGGTAATAATCCACAGCAAATGCGTGCTTTTCCTGGTCAGGACAGCACAAATAGATCTCAATGGCAAGGGCGTCCCGGAAATCAAGATCCTAATTCGCCCA
>JAYSTG010000022.1:0-5977 GCA_043719965.1 Saprospiraceae bacterium
GGCACATAATTGAGCTTGGTCAATGTCCCTTCTAAGAATCCTTTTCCAGAAAAATTTCCAGAACTAATAGCCAGTTTGGATTGAAGCACATGATAAAGATTGCCTCGGGGATCACAGAGCTCCGGCCGTAACCACACATTGATGCGATCTTGTTGATGAGGTCTTAAAAAATTGTCTACGGTATATTGTGATACTTTAGTGAAAGTTGCTCCGATGACAATGGAAGGTATTAAGATCAAAAGTAATCTTTGGAGTTTTTGACGGTATCCATGCATCGTAAAAAAAAACAAGCCCAATGCCAATGCCGGCAATAAATACAGGGCGGGGATTTTAACCCAATACGACGCTATAAGTATTGCCCAACAAGCTAGCAAAACCAATGAATGGGTATTGGTTTTTTTGATTTGGCTATAGATAATACTCGCACCAAAAGAAAAAAGGTATGCGATCACATAATAAGGATCAAACTTGAGCGCAAGTATGAATAAGCCTAATAGCGAAAGCCCAATAATATACCACACTGGATTGAAACCTTCTCTGAATAACAGGATAAAAAATGAAGCATAGGTAATAGCTGATCCTGCATCAGGTTGACACAAGATCAATCCAACAGGAATAATAAACAGCGACATGGCTATCATCCTTGCTTTGGGTTGCTTGAGATTGGTCTTGTAGTAGGACATATATGCTGCTACGGCCAACATCGTTCCGAACTTAGCAAATTCGGAAGGTTGGAAGGAAAACCCACTAAAATTAAACCAGGAAGTAGAGCCTTTGATTTTAACACCGAGGAATAACACCAAGACCAAAAAAATCAATCCTAAAAGATAAATAGGGTAGGCTAGGGTGCTCCAAATCTTATTGTCAGTAATAAAAACGACTAAAAAAACAAAAGCAGAAATAATGATAGCGATCAATTGTTTGCCTGCACTGGTCTTGATGAATGGAGCTGCTTGTTCATTGAGCTCTGAGTATCCGGAGGCATAGATCATCATCCAACCAATCAACAATAAACTGATGAATGTAACGAAAGCAATCCAGTCCAATTTGATGGATTCAATTCGTTTCACAGACCATGTACTCATAGATTCATTACCTCCTCTCTTCGGATGCGGTCAGTGATCAGCGTTGCAGAACGGAAAGTACGACGAATCTCTTGTAAGCTGCGCATAGCCTCAGCATAATCAATGAAGGTACCTGCTCTGACCTGGTAGTATGGATCATTCAATGTCCACTTGGCATAATATCCTGGAAATCGTCCTCTAAAATTGGTTAGAGCAGATTCCATTTCTTTTCGATCGGTGGAGGCGTAAACTTGAATTCTCCATCCTGGAAAATCATTTCTTCGAAGGTTATATTGGATGAAATAATCATTTAATTGCCGAACTACTGGGCTTTCTTCTAGTTTAACGATAGAGGATTGGCCTTGGATATCACTGACAAGTCCGAGGATCATGATCAATAAATAAAGCGGTCTCAACATATTAATAAAAAAGTTCATGTAAATATACCGTTCTGTGTTTGTATTTAATAGGACGCAGCCTAAGCATTAACGCCGTGACACTGTTTATATTTTTTACCGCTGCCACATGGACATGGATCATTTCTTCCAATTTTTTTATCCGTACGTTTTATGGTCTCTACTTTCTGTACTTCTTGTTGATTGGCGGATTGCATGGCAACTCTTCTTCTTTGGTGATCATCGACCTCTCTTCGATTAGTAGATACTTTGGAAAGGTCCGTTTTTCGTTCTCTGGCTTCTTGTGGAGCTCGATCTAGCTGTATGAGCAACTTACCATCCATGAGATAAGATGCCACTTCTTTATTGACCTTACCTACTAAGCCTTCGAACAAATCATAAGCTTCCATTTTGTAGATCACCAATGGGTCTTTTTGTTCAAAGCTTGCACCTTGTACTGAGTCTTTCAATTCATCCATATTTCTCAGGTGCTCTTTCCAGCTATCATCGATAAGCGATAGCGTCACCGCTTTCTCGATGTCCAACATGATCGATTTACCTTTTGATTTTACAGCAGGTTCAATCTCAGCAGAGATGGGCAACATCCGGGATCTTCCATCTGTAAACGGTATAGAGATTCTTTTGTATCGATGTCCTTCGCGATCATGTACTTGTTGGATGATCGGCAATAGATGCTCGGTGATATGCTCCTTTTTACGATCATATTTTTCTTTGACCAAAGCTTGATACCGATCGATGATTTCCTCGCGGGGTTTTAATTTAAATTCTTCAGGATTCATATCGGGATCTATGCCTAATGTTTTCATAGATTCTTCTCTAAATCCATCATATCCGCCCGATGCTTGAAACTGGTCTACGAGTACTTCAGGTACAGATTGGAAAATACGATTGAGGTCTACGGCCAAGCGCTCACCGGATAGTGCATTGGATCGTTTGGTGTAAATCGCTTCCCGTTGGATATTCATGACATCATCATATTCAAGTAGGCGTTTACGAATGCCAAAATTGTTTTCTTCAACTTTTTTCTGTGCTCGTTCGATAGATTTAGTCACCATACTGTGCTGTATGACTTCACCTTCTTTATGTCCAAGTCTATCCATCCATGCTGCCATACGCTCCGTAGCGAACAGACGCATCAAATTATCTTCAAGCGATACATAAAACTGTGAGGTACCCGGATCCCCTTGCCGACCTGCCCGTCCTCTTAGCTGACGATCTACGCGACGAGATTCATGACGCTCTGTACCGACTATAGCGAGACCGCCTAAGGATTTCACTTCATCATTGATCTTGATATCTGTACCACGACCTGCCATATTGGTAGCAATCGTTACATTTCCTTTTTTTCCGGCATCAGCGACGATCTCCGCTTCACGTTGATGTTGTTTAGCATTAAGTACATTGTGTTTGATCCCTCGCAGCTGTAACATCCGGCTTAGTTTTTCGGATACTTCTACTGAGGTAGTACCGACTAATACAGGTCGACCTGCAGTCGATAAATTAACTATTTCATCGATCACGGCATTAAACTTCTCTCTGTCCGTCTTGAATACTAAGTCTTCACGATCTTCACGTACGGCAGTTTTATTGGTAGGGATCACGACGACATCTAATTTGTATATATCCCAGAGCTCTTTTGCTTCGGTCTCAGCAGTACCGGTCATACCCGCGAGTTTGTGATACATACGGAAATAATTTTGCAAAGTGACTGTAGCATAGGTCTGAGTGATATCTCCCACTTTGACATTTTCTTTTGCTTCCAATGCTTGATGCAGGCCATCAGAGTATCGACGACCTTCCATCATACGACCAGTTTGTTCATCTACGATTTTTACCTGTCCTTCTACAACTACATATTCTTCATCCCGATCAAATAAGGTATAGGCTTTGAGCAATTGATTTACGGAGTGCAATCGCCTGGATTTTATTGCATAATCTTGTATCAGGTTTTCTTTATTCTCTTTTTTTTCAACTTCAGTCAGGTCTTGTTGCATATCGATTTCACTGAGTCGGGTAGATATATCCGGCATGACAAAAAAAGTAGGGTCTTCGTTGCCGAGCGAAAGAAATTCCCCTCCTTTATCTGTCAGTTCTACATTTCTATTTTTTTCGTCTATGGTAAAATATAATGGGGCATCGACTTTGTGCATATTTTTCGATTGCTCCTGCATGTAATTATTTTCAGTTCTTTGCAAGATGACCTTGATGCCTTCTTCACTCAAATACTTTATGAGCGGGCGATTTTTAGGCAAGGCTCTATAGGATCGAAATAGCGACATACCACCATCATTTTCTTCATATCCTGTTTTTCCTTCGGCTATTAATCGTCGAGCTTCGGTGAGATATTGAGTGGCCATGCGCCTTTGGGCATCGATGACTCGCTCTACCTTTGGTTTTAGATCCAGGTATTCTTGCTCTTCTTGACCTTGGGCTACCGGTCCGGAAATGATCAATGGAGTCCTGGCGTCATCAATCAATACAGAGTCTACCTCATCGACCATTGCAAAATGGTGTTTGCCTTGGACCAACTCATCCGGGGAGACGACCATATTATCCCGCAAATAATCAAAACCAAACTCACTATTCGTCCCATAGACGATATCGCATTGGTAGGCTTGTTTTCTACCTACACTATTCGGTTGATACTTATCGATGCAATCTACGGTAAGCATCAAAAATTCATGGATAGGTCCTACCCATTCGCTATCTCTTTTAGCTAGATAATCGTTGACCGTCACGATATGTACTCCCATTCCACTGAGGCCGTTGAGATAAGCAGGTAATACGGAAACCAGGGTTTTACCTTCACCCGTAGCCATCTCTGCTATTTTCCCTTCATGTAGTGCAGTACCACCTATGAGTTGCACATCATATGGGATCATATTCCATTTTATAGCTCCACCACCGGCTATCCACTCATTGGACCATATGGCTTTATCCCCCGCTATTTGAACAAAAGTTTTTTTAGCAGCTAAGTTTCTATCGTGATCAGTAGCAGATACGATGATGGCGCTTTGTTCCACAAAACGTTTACAAGTTTCCTTCACCACGGCAAACGCTTCGGGTAATAAGTCCATTAAGATTTCTTCTAACTTATCATCTCGATCTTTACCCAGGGCGTCTACTTCTTTAAAAAGTTCTTCCTTACGATCTGGGTCATCTTCCAGGTTGGCCTCAGTGCGGGTTTGATCTATTAAGGCATTGATCTCAGTGATTCCTTCTTTGATTGTATGTTGGAATCGAAGGGTGTGCTGACGGAGCTCATCATTGGAGATCGTACTTAACGTTTGAAAGTATACAAGCGATTGATCTACAAGTGGTTGATAACGAGCTATATCTTTATCTTGTTTGGTGCCGCCAAACAATTTTTTAAGGCTGTTCTTTAATAAGTCAAACATATGGTATCGGTAAAGGCGCAAATGTACGGGAATTGACCAAGTAAAAAAGCCTCAAATGGTCAGCTAACTTTCATTTTTTCTCTAGCTCTTTTTACGATATCTAGAACTCCCATTATAATCCTCAGTCGATGCACACTGTCAGAAATCACAAGGATTCCGGTACCTGCAAGAAAACTACCATTTCTGATGATTTCGACTTTTTCAGCCCATTGAGGTTGGAAAGGCTCCAAGAAAATTGAACTTAGAGCAATGATAAATAAATAAAAAAAGAAAAAGGCAATCGCGGTACTTTGAGCAATACGCAAATAGTTGGGTTTTATTTGAAATCTATTTTTTATCAAAAAATCCCGATAACCCTTGTTATTGGGATTCATTTTGATCAATTCGGTCAAGATATGGGCGCTACTACGATAGCTGTGCAAATGATGCAATGCAACCGCTTTTTGAAACAAAGTCTTTTCGTAAATATCTATCCCATGAAATACCCGAATATTATTGATAATAGAGGCTTCAATCACTATATCCGCCATCTGGGCATACTGTTGATAGGCTCCAGCTTCGAATAAGGCATGGACATAAGTGGTCAGGACATCAAAATATTCATCAAAAAGTAAAGATTTGATTTCTTCCACATGCTCATTAAAAAAACGAATGATGGTATTATAGGACATCCTGTCAATCTTGCAAAAAGATTGATACAGCGTATTGGTCGTGGATGTTTGTAAATAGTCCAAAATCGATCCTTTCAAAATTAAGGCCTTTCAATATAACTTGGTGAAAAAAATGTGAATTCGTTGCATTGCAGCCCGGTTTTTGATGGAGGAATGAACTGAAAGGAGCCACCCGGATAAGAAATGCCCAGACTCCTATTTGTCGATTCAAATAAATATATATCTTTGCGCTCCTTATTAGTGGGGAGTTTAGCTCAGCTGGTTTAGAGCATCTGCCTTACAAGCAGAGGGTCGGCGGTTCGATCCCGTCAACTCCCACTGGAGTGCCTCGATTTCATCGGGGCATTTTAATTTATGGTTCATCATGTATATATATTATATTCTGCGAAGGGAGATACCTATTATATAGGTGAAACTGAAGATCTTAA
>JAYSTG010000211.1:0-4601 GCA_043719965.1 Saprospiraceae bacterium
GCCTTCGTGGAAGCCTGGTTGAAAGTCTTGACGATCACCTCACTGGCGCCATTCGTGAAGATGATCAATCCTTGATCAAACATCATGGAATGTATCAGCAGGATGATCGTGATCTTCGAAATGAAAGATCTCTTAAAAAATTAGAGTGGTTGTATTCCTTTATGATACGCTTGCGCTTGCCTGGAGGTTTCCTCACTCCAACGCAGTGGATAGCTATGCATCATATCGCCGGTGAACATAGTACCGGGATCATTAAGATCACTACGCGCCAAACCGTGCAATTGCACGGAATATTGAAATCACATCTCAAACCAACCCTCAAATCTTTCGCCACCCAACGATTGGATAGTATAGCTGCATGTGGTGATGTCAATCGAAATGTGATCTGTAGTGCACACCCCAAAGAGAGCAAGGTACATGAGCAAATATTTCAATATGCTGACAAAATAAGTACGATGGCATTGCCAAAAACAAATGCCTATTATGAAATCTGGCTTGACAGAGAAACACTTACTAAAAAAGAAGAAGAAATAGATCCTTTATATCAAGATAGATATCTGCCTCGAAAATTCAAAATCGCTATTGCGATACCGCCAAATAATGATGTAGATGTATTTACCAATGATATAGGATTGATTGCAATCATTGAAAAAGATAAATTGTTGGGTTTCAATATTTCAGTTGGAGGAGGGCTCGGCACTACACACGGCAATAAAGAGACCTATCCCAGACTAGGTACTGTAATCGGCTTCACGAATAGCGAGGAGAAAACGCTGAAAGCGGTCTATGAAATAATTACCACTCAACGTGATCACGGAAATCGCGGAGACCGAAAACAAGCCAGATTAAAATATACCATAGATAAAATGGGTCTTGAGCAATTTAAAGCTGAAGTGGAAAAACGATGTGAGTTTGAATTGGAAACTGAAAAACGCTATCAATTTACAGAACGTACTGATTTTTTCGGTTGGCATCAGAATCATGAAAACAAATGGTATTATACTTTATTTATAGAAAATGGAAGAATTGCTGATGAGAATGTTTCTATTAAAACTGCTTTATATGAAATTGCGCAAACCGGTAAAGCAAATTTTAGGTTTACAGCTAATCAAAAGCTTATAATAAGTGATATCCTTCCATCGGATAAAAAGAACATCGATGAGATATTAATTAAATATAATTTAATCGAACATACCGAGCAAGCATCACCCATCCGCAGAAATGCTATCGCATGTGTCGCCTTCAACACCTGCCCTTTAGCTTTGGCAGAAGGTCAACGATACTTGCCTACTTTGGTGGGTAAGATAGAACCCCTTTTGGAAAAATATAAATTATTGGATGACCCAATTTCGATTCGAATGACAGGGTGTCCTAATGGCTGTGGCCGACCCTATGTTGCCGAAATCGGCTTGATAGGCACTGCGTATGGACTTTACAACCTTCACTTAGGAGGTGATCGATTAGGCATGCGACTCAATACCAAAACTTATGAGAGCATCAATGAAGAAAAAATTCTTTCCATCCTCGATCCATTATTTAAGGAGTATAGTATTAAAAAACAAAAATATTCTTCCTTTGGAGATTTTATATATCAAAACCCTTCATTAGTGAATTAATTAAAAAAATATTTATAGCTTGTCTTCAGATCACGATCATATCACCACGACCCCATTTGACTTTGATGCTTTAATCCAAGCTAAACTGGATGCATTAAAATCTAAAGGGTCGTATCGACATTTTATCACCATCGACAAGCAAGCCGATCTTTTTCCAACATTTACGTTTAAAGATCAAGAAGGCATAATAAAAAAAGCTACCAATTGGTGTACGAATGATTATCTGGCTTTAAGCACTTGGTCAGAGAATAGAAAGATTGCTCAACAAGTAACCTTAAGCAGCGGTACTGGAAGTGGAGGTACACGAAATATTTCTGGCAATACCATGCATCATCGCCTACTGGAATCTACGCTTGCTGCTTGGCATATGAAAGGGAGTGCAATATTATTTAATAGTGCATATCAAGCCAATCAAACCACTTTATCCACGCTCGGTAGGCATATTCCAGGATTGATATTTATCTCAGATGAAGAAAATCATGCTTCTATGATTGAAGGGATGCGAGCTACATCCAATATAAAATTGATTTTTAAACATAATGATGTCGATCATCTTGAGGCTTTAATAAAAAATGTTGATAAAGCAACACCGAAAATCATTGTTTTTGAAAGTGTTTATTCGATTTCAGGAACGATTGCACCGATAAGAAAAATATTGAAATTAGCGAAAAAGTATAACTGCCTTACCTACATCGATGAAGTTCATGCCGTGGGGTTATATGGCTCCAATGGGTCAGGTTTATTAAGTCAGTTGGGGCTATCGAGTGAAGCCGATTTTATCAATGGCACCTTGTCTAAAGCTATCGGGACCTTCGGCGGATATCTCGCTGCTTCACACCAATGGATTGATTTCATTCGCAGTTTTGGCCCTGGATTTATATTTACTACTTCTCTACCTCCTGCAATTTGTGCAGCAGCGGATCATAGTATAAAAGAAATAAGTTCGAATAAATCACTGAGAGAGCATTTTTTTAATAATGTGAAACGATTGAGAAAGGCTCTGCAGGTTGCTCTAATCACCTATACTGGAGAAGACACGCACATCACCAACATTTTTATAGGGGATGCGCATCGTTGTAAAGAAATTACTAACCAATTATTGGAGGACTATGGCTTGTACCTTCAACCTATTAATCATCCTACTGTTCCGGAGGGAAAAGCATGCTTACGCATTACAGTGACTCCGCGGCATTCTACGGAAGATATTGATTATTTAGCACAAAGTTTAAGCGCTGTTTTGAAACCGAAGATCACTGTGGTTGGAAGAAACTCACGCTTATCCAAAGCTCAAATATTTATCGTCTGTGAAAAAATTAAAAAACATTTTCCAAATATTCACATTGAGGTGCATGCGAAGGAAACTAAAGGTGATCGATTGGCACATGTTCCCCTGCATACTCAGGAAGGGATTGATTTTTTTACCGAAGAAGTATTTGATGAATTGGGTCAAGGAAAAGCTGATCTTGCGATTCATTCTTTAAAAGACATGAGTAACACTCATTTTTTTGGGGAAAATTCTTTTGCAGTAATTGATAGAGATGAAGTGAGAGATATAGCTCTTTTTAGTCATGATATTATAACTAAGATCAAAGCTGGTCAAACGATTCGTATTGGAACTTGTTCATTCCGTCGAGAATTAATGGCTTTTGATGTGCTCCAAAAAGTACTACCAAATTTTGGGAAAGCGATAAAGATTGAAGCAATTCCAATTCGTGGCAATATCGATACCCGATTGAAAAAATTAAATACTGGAGAATATGATGGAATCATACTTGCGATTGCAGGATTGAATAGAATGTTGAAAAGTGCAGCGGACTGCTCTTATTTTCAAGAACTTTTAGGCGATAAAAAATGGATGGTACTACCATTGATTGATTGCGTACCTGCACCTTGTCAAGGGGCTATCGTCGCCGAAGCCTTGCCCTCTAATACCTTGGCTCAAACTATTCTCCATAAAATAAAAGACTATGATTTACAGGAGGTCTGTGTTGAGGAAAAAAGAATTGCAAGCCTCTATGGATCCGGTTGCATTCAAAAATTTGGTGTCTCGACTATAAAAATTTCAAATCAAAGTATGGTGTTGGCCAAAGGATTCGATGAGCTAGGAAATTCATTTGAAGATTGGCATGGTATGAATTTACAGGATATTGACTTTCATCCTGATGGTATTATTTCTTCGGATGCTCTTGGATTTACACCACACAAAACTCCAATCAAAAATCATTTTAAAGTAAAAAGTAATAATTCATATTTTGTTTCCCATATTTCTGCAATAGAGTTTATGACAGCTACTGATTTTGAAAACATAAGAGTTTGGGCTGCAGGTATTGCTACTTGGACTAAAATAGCGAAAAAAGGTATTTGGGTAGAAGGTTGTGCAGATTCATTAGGATTTGAATCTATAGGGTCTTTATTGAGCACAAAATTTGTAGATTTAAACCCCCAGGGAGTCATGATATTGACTAATCAAACTTCAGCTGAGAACTGGAGACGATTCGGTTATCAAGCTATACAGACTTATGACCTAACCTATCACTCCAGTCTTCTGGATAAATATAAACTGACCACTGCTAAAATGATTTTTTGGAATTGTTTTGCTCATTTTGAACAAGTTCAAGGCATTTTGCCTGAAGGGATCATCCATGCTTGCTTACCAGGTAAAACAACTGATTTACTTAAAAATTTAGGTTTGCAGCCTATTGTATTTCCAACAATTAATGCATTCAATCAATGGAAAAAAAAATATACCCAAGCGTTTATCGCCGCTTGAGATCGAATGCACATATCAGATCATTGGTGAGTCCGCTGCGATTGACGCACCATAGTTTCATCTTGCCCTTATTTGTAGAGCAAGATTTAGCGCATCCTCGGTTGATTGACCATATGCATGGAATTCAAGTGGAGAACAAAGAGACCATATTTCAAGCCATTGATAATGCATTGAAGGCAGATATTCATAAATTTTTATTATTTCCAATTCCTTCA
>JAYSTG010000212.1:0-4594 GCA_043719965.1 Saprospiraceae bacterium
TAAAGGTGGTGTTGACCCATCGTCTTGCCCATAGATGCATTCCATACGAACGCTGAAGGGCTGAGTTGAATATTGCCGAGCTCTTTATCATCAGCTTGCAATCGATAATAATTCCTTCGGCATCCCAGGGTAAAGTTCCAAGTATGAATATCAGCATGCCAGGAATTAAATATTCCAGCATTCAGATAAGAAGTACCATCAGGATATAAACCCCTTAGCATCTGATTGGAAGCACCCACTATAGCCTGGCTCCCTACCACATCCAAATAGATATCTGTGCCTAGGATAGAATGTAACCAGGGTAATGCGCGCAGTATTGTTTGAGTAGTCACCCCCATTACATTTACTTTGTCATCTTCTACTCGAATAGGGTCAATTATTTTTTTCTGAACACTTCGAGATTCATGAAGTCGTTGCCACGAAATAGAAGTTTCCAAAGTATTGAAGACGGCATGTTTGAAGTCATATTTATGCTTTATGTATGCCATCTGGTGCTCTAAACGATCGGATTGATTTATTTCATTTTTT
Source organism: Saprospiraceae bacterium (assembly GCA_043719965.1). GTDB lineage: Bacteria > Bacteroidota > Bacteroidia > Chitinophagales > Saprospiraceae > JADJLQ01. The sequence goes on from JAYSTG010000212.1 coordinate 529, forward strand.
TCCAGGACTATTTTATGATATACTGGCACATCCCATTGCCGAGCTAAAGCATACGACGCCTTCCATGTACTAGCCCCACGAGTCCAATAAAGTTTTGCTCCTGTATGAAATTCGTCATACCCGCTCGGTCGTTGAAAACCAGTTTTGGATCCTCCTTTGATATCTCCAAAATTAGACCTTGATCCTGTCAAAGTCACAGCATAATTTTGTCGTGAGTAGGTCATATCCGTGCGAATCGTTTTTTCCATCTGATCTGTTGCTCCCTGAGTAAATAACTTGGCATTATATCGATTTGGAAGGTCCAATTCAGGATTTTGACTGAGCAGGTTAATCACCCCACCGATAGCATCGGATCCATAGAGTACGGATCCCGCTCCTTTAAGTACTTCGAGCCTGCTCTGATCTTCAATAGACTGAAGGGTAAGATATTGATTGGGCCCATATCGATAGATCGAATTATTTAATCGGATGCCATCTTGCAGGATCAGTACCTGATTGCCAGTCAATCCTCTCAAAAAAGGTGATCCACCGCCAAGGTTAGTTTTTTGCATCCAGACTCCATGGTGCATCAAAGCATCTACCAAATTGCGCGAAGGTACTTCTACAAGGCTATTGCGGCTGATCGTATGAATAGATTGATTGACCTCCACCGATGCCTGATCCATCCTCAAAGCTGTGATTACGATTTGTTCTAAGATGTATGCAGTATCTGAAAGCTGGGGTTGAGCCGATAAAAGGTCTAAAAAAAATATACTAAAAAAAACAAAACAAATGCGATGCATATCCTATTTCGGATTTTTTTTCATGGATGTTTTTATAAAATTTTCATCATCTAGCTTAGGCCCTTCAGTCATCGCCTTCCAATCAAACCCTTCGTCAATCGGGGACATTGCTTTGGCCGGATTAAAAATCAATGTATCTGCCATGACCGCATTATAGGACGAAAAATCCGGCTCCATGCTGAAACAGTCACTCAAATCGGAAGCCCCTGCATCATACTGATTGAGAAAAGGAATCTTTAATATATTCCAAAACGTTTTGAAGATACTACCAAAACTGGAATGCGTATGGCTCACGTGATTTTTTTTGGCATACGGTGATATGACCATGAGAATACTGCGGTGCGCATCGATGTGGTCGCGACCATCCTGAGAATCATCTTCTGTCACGATGATAGCCATCTCCCGCCAATAGGGTGTATGCGAAAGAAATTCTACTAATCGCCCAAGCGCCAAATCGTTATCAGCCATATAACTTTCTCGATATGGAAATCCAGCATGAGGTCGTTCCCCGGCACCATGGTCATTGGGTAAAATGATAGTCAACACCGAAGGCAACATGTTAGCCGTCGTTTTTTGCGTCCCATTATCCCACCGCTCCTTAAACTCCTCCATAAACACATCCACTCTAAACTGATCCGGGATAGCCATGTTATAGGTAGCATACTTACGTGAAGTCCTAGAATACAATGGTCCCGGCAAAGGATAATTGACCTGATATCGCACCCCACCATATTTAAAAGTGGTGTCTGCAAATGATCCGCCGTCAAATTCGACACCAAACCCGAAATTAAAAAATTCTTTTTTATTCCTGTATAAATGGTCCCAAATAGAACCATGCTGATTATAATCTTCAGGATATATAGCTCCGGACGCCCCGGTCATACCAAATCGGCCAGGTGCATTGCTATTAAGATCCAAGCTTCGTTTTCCACCATAGGCTGCAGAAGTATGTGTTTCAATCCATTCATTGGGATAGGTGCCGGCTAACCAGCGATGGCCATCTGCAGAATGATCGGCATCTACATAAAAATTATCACTAATACTGAACCGCTGAGCCAACGCCAGATGATTGGGCATGACTGTAGCATTCATTACGGAGTCCGTCTTTTTATTGTTTTTAAAAGAAACCCTATGACCATACCTGGCCAAAGCAGGCTCACCTTTGCCATTTGTCAATTGACCAAAGACCTCATCATAGGTCCTGTTTTCTTTTGATACAAACACAATGTGTTTAATCGGACTTTCTCCATTTGATCTAAAACTTAAAGGTATTGGATGATTTTTAGGTCGAGAGATTGGCATCTTAGCAAAATTATAAGCGATGACCTGTTCGGAGTAAATACTCAATTCCTGATCCTGAGGTATATCCAGTGTGGTGATGCTGCCCTTCATCAATGAACCGATATAATCACCTTCAGGCCCACTGGTGTATGCGTTACCGCCATTAGGTCCACTACCAAATCCTTTAGCATTGGCTACGATCAATTTATTTTCTTTAGGGTGTATTCTTATTTTAGAAGGGAACCAGCCTACCGGAAGGTGAGCTATTATTTTTAAAGTAGGGATGTCAATGACACCTATGGCGTTGATTCCAGATTCTGCCACATATAGTCGTTGATTTTGTCCATCAAGAGCGAGTCCAAATGGTATGACTCCTTTTAAGTGATCTAAGCCGGGAGCAATCGTCAGAGGTATATTTTTAATTAAAGTATCAGTATCCGCATCGATCACGGATATACAATCATGACTGCCATTGCTGACGAATACATGTTTATCACTTACTACTATAGAGTTGGGGCTACTACCACCTACTGCTGGTATTCCATCCATCTTTTCGCCCACTAAAAAGCCTGTTTTTATTTTTGATATAGGAGTGATTGCACGCGATTGCAGATCAAACTTCCACACTGAAAATGCCTCATCTGAGTTGAGCTCGCCCAGTCCATCAATAGTCATACTATCATTGCGAATGCCCTTGATCATCTCCGGCGATCCATACGCAAAAGCAGGAAAAGGCAAAGATTTTTCTTTAAAGTTGGCGGCATTGGAATTATTGATCATGCTATACTCAAACATGCCTACATTGGCTACATACACTTCTTGTTCATCAGGAGATAAGGCTAGTCCAAATGGATATCTGCCTGTACGCCAATTGTTGATTACTTTATCTTTCATCAAATCGATTTCTACCATTCTAAATCCGATCTGATCCAGCGCATATATTTTTTTACCATCCTTCGTCATGACCAAGTCACCGATGTAGCCATCATTGTATTGAAATTGAGGTTGTACCGTGGTGCATGAAATTCCTTTGATCTTATCCCCCGTGATTGCATCAAATACAAAAATCTTGTTGGTCTGGCCTCCAGCTACATAGATCATTTTATTATCTGGGGAAATAGCCAAGCCCATGAATACTGCTGATAAAAGATCTTCATCGGTATTAGCAGATTTTGGAACTTGCATCGTGGACATAGAATCCGTAAAGGGCCAACGAATCACTGTGATGGAAAACGGATTAGTGCCTGAATTGGCCGTGACGGCTAAAGACCCATCATTGGATAAAACCAGGCCATATGGATGAGGTGCTATCCTGGTGGTTTTGCCCATCGGCTTTATTATCCGTCCATTAGGTAAGATAGCTTCACCCGGCACGATGGCACAGTACTGATCTTGCGCCGGAGCAGAGTAGACTATAAAGTTAGGATCAGGCAGTGATTTAGAACAGCCGAGAATGGATAAACAAAGAAATAAAAACCACGTATTCAACGAATTCATAACGCAAGAAGGATTTAAGGACAAATATGGTCAACCTCTACAAATTTATACACTATTGCACTAGATGTTTAGATTAAGGCTTTTTACTTGCTAAGATTTCACCTGAGCTTGCTTCGACGGGATGATTCGATTTATGCGCAACAAAAGAAATGTTGCAGTACGCTGCTATACGCTGTGCTATTCCATATTGCCAAAGTTGACCTGGCGTTTTTATTTCACCTAGGTGGTCTAACTCAGGTCCATTTTCCATATACCAAGTTTCACCGGATCGAAGTGGTAGTAAGCCATGTTTTTGCCAAGATGAAGCTGTAGCACCTCTACCATGATCTGTAGTCAATAAAAGATAGGTATTATCACTGTACAATGAATCGCATTGAATGGTTTCCCACATTTCCTCCACGTATAAATCAAATTGATGTGCAGCTTCGATATATTCTTTATAATTACCCTGGTGCGCATGATAATCCGTAGCATCGAGCGAAACAAATACTATTTTAGGATGATTT
>JAYSTG010000213.1:0-13249 GCA_043719965.1 Saprospiraceae bacterium
AGAAATAATAAAAATAAACTATCGTAATAACGTGACATCGCCTTTCATGATTCTGGTGATTCGATCTACAAATCTTACTGCTGCGGAATAGGTATAAACACCAGGTGGAAGTCGTCGATCATTATGGGTTCCATCCCAACCATTTCCATCACCTCCAATATCCAGATTCACTCCTTCATAGACTACGGCCCCCCAACGATCAAAGACTCTCAAATATTCTATTGATTCGATGGCCCTGCCACCATAAAGTCTAAATAATTGGTTAGGTCCTTCACGATCAGGCGTAAAAGTATTAGGAATGTATAAAGCACGATCCAAACTGACTTCGATAAATAAGGAATCTGAAGCAATACAACCGTTTTCACTGACCACTTGAAATTTATATTTTGTGCTGCCAGGTGGAATTACTTCAGTATTGAAACAAGAGTCACAAAGCACACCATCGGGTGGGATCCAACGTTGTGATTTTAATCGAACTTGTGGCGAGTAGGTAGCCCCTATACGTACTTCATATCCAAGCTTACCCTTCAGGTCAGGGCCCACATTGACTATGATGGGGGGAGGCTCTGTAAGTGTCACTGTCGTAGAATCCCGACAACCTCTGGCATCGGTGATTTTAACTGTATAACTTCCTTTATTTAAATTATTATAATTGAATTGGCGCACGAATTTACCGTTACCTAATGCATATTGATAATCTGGTGTACCTCCTTGTCCTCGGATCAGGATCGAACCACTGGGAATTCCATTGCATAATAAATTGGTCGGTGTAGGAACTGCTCTTAATGTTGGTAAGTCTTCACAGCAGGGTAGCACGTTTATTTCCTTGGAAAATGAATAAGTACATCCTCTGTCAGATTCTACCACCAACACGATGGTTTTAATACCAAAGGATTTATAATTCACTTTATGTGGGCCTTTGGTGAATGCCACCTCATTTGGTACTGCTCCATCTCCAAAATTCCAAGTATATTTGGTAATAGCCCCAGATCCAAAAGTTGAACTATCGGAGATGGTAAAAGGTACTTCACACTTGAGGCCAGATTTGGGCATGACATCAAAGGAAGCAATAGGACCAAGGAACTCTGAACTACCACCAAACTCCATAAAAAAACCATTACCTGCCGAGCTGTAGTTATTTACTACCAGGGCATAAGACTTACCCTGCAACAGGTCCGCCGATTTGGCAAAACCATTTTCACCGGGATCACAGTTAAAATTTTCGCCAATATCTCCATCTCCATCTCTAAGGCCGGTGACTCCCAAGCAGCCCTGGGATAGGCATGATGCTACTGTTTTGTCAGATTGACAGCCGGTAGCAACACATCGGATCAATCGTTTGGTGCCACAATCTGAGAGAGAATTGAGCTCAAACAATGCAAAGTCAATATCATCACCGATCACATCCGGAGTGATAGCAAATGCAAGTGTGCCAGACGCCTTGACCGTCCATTTAAACCAAGTCGAATTGGATTCGGATTGTTGATTGAAGGGGTCACTGTTTTCCAGGTCGAGGCAAGTATTGTTTGCTTCATCCGCTACAAATCCAAACCCCGTAACGCTTTGCACGTGGAATGAACTTTTATCACAGAGTACGGCCCCAGTAACACAATCCCCATTCTGATCTTTAGGGGGATTAAAATTATTTACACAAAGTTGAAAAGTGCCAGCTAATCCTGTATTACTGTTTATACGAATCAGATAAGCTGTACCTATCGTGAGACCACCTTTGTAGAGCGTGGAACTGTTTGAATTGTTTAAACCGGAAGTACACCCCAACTCCGCAATTGTGCTTGAACATGACCCTGCATATAGGGCTATTTCCGGTCTTTTCAATCCATTCCCATTGACCGTGACGAATAGGTCAGTGGCAATCGCTACAAACCTGAACCAAACATCTGCTGAAGCCCTGGACCAACAACCTGCTTTATCCGGATCCCCACTGATAGAATCGTGGGTTGCCCCTAGAGTCGTAAAGGCATTTACTTTGGAACAAAACTTTGTCACATCTGCAAGCCTGATCGCATCAAGGCAAAAATCATTGTCTGGCTGAGCAACTAATGCTCCCTGAGCTCCCAAAATCAAAAAGAGAAATAAAGTATTTAATTTCATATTTGTACACACCATTTCTATAACGATGATTTTCAGTAAATTGATTTCATCATCGATGTTTTAGAAAACTTAAATTTTTTACAGGAATTTCAGGATGGGTAAAATTAAGCCTTTGTCCTTAAGTCACAGATTTTGTTTTCATATATTTATTTTAATTATTTATATCTAAATTCTTGGTTCAAAAAAATACAATTAAAATAAACATAATATATTTTATTCAATTGTATGTCAATTTATTACATATTAAATAATATTATAATTTTATTTTAAACTTTTCAAAGCTCTGCGATAAGTTTTTTGGGCCTATCATAAAGACGCTATATTTATCCCTATGGTTAGAAACCTGATTCCCAATATTCTCACATTGTTTAACTTACTGATGGGGTGCATTTCACTATATTTTGTGTTTACCCAACAATTTCAAGTCGTAGGTTGGTTGATCCTGGCAGCTGCTTTGGCCGATGTATTTGATGGTCAAGTCGCACGATGGCTGGGAGCGGATAGCAACTTGGGTAAACAATTGGACTCTCTTGCTGATGTCGTTTCATTCGGTGTAGTGCCTGGTACCATTTTATTTCAGTTGATTCGATTTGCTTACGATGCTGAGCATAGTATGAATGTGGGTAGCATGGGCCTGATTTTATCTTTTTTCGGATTTATTTTTACACTTGGAGCGGCATTGCGATTAGCCAAATTCAATATCGATACCAGACAGATTACAGGATTTATTGGTTTGGCTACACCTGGAGCTACTGTAGTGGTAATAGGTCTTATGCTCATTCACATACAAGGGGATGGAGTTTGGTATGGGTTGATCATGAATCCTTATTTTTTAATCGGAATGACCTTTCTTCTCTTTGCCTTGATGTTATCGCCTATTCCTATGTTCAGCCTCCAGACCCTTAGCTCTGGATGGGCGAGCAATAAAATTCCAATTCTATTCATACTGTTGAGTATACCTTCGATGATTCTCTTTAGAGGACCTGCATTAGTATTACTACCGATGCTTTACGTAATTTTGTCATTCTTTATCCATAGACCTACATGAAGTATATTGCACAGATTCAAGTGATGCCACACCGAGTACTCCTCGACCCACAAGGTAAGACTGTTACTAACAATCTTAAACGCATGGGCTTGGAGGCACTCTCCAATGTACGTATCGGCAAAAATATTCAGATGGAAGTCGAGGCTCTTGATACGGGTGCAGCAGACACGCTTGTAAAATCAGCGTGTGAAAAGCTCCTTACGAATCCTATCATGGAGTATTTCGAATATACGCTCACACCAGCAAGCTGAGATGCTTTACCTGGTACCGACACCTATCGGCAATCTGGATGATATCACCTATCGAGCTATCAAAGTGCTGAGTGCTGCGGACTATATCTTAGCAGAAGATACTCGTACTACTCAATCTCTACTCACGCATTATGGTTTAGTAAAAGACATTAGATCTTTTCATGATCACAATGAGCATGGTAGATTACCTGCTGTATTGGCTGATCTGCAAGCGGGACGGGATATTGCTTTGGTCTCTGAAGCAGGTATGCCTGGAATTTCTGATCCTGGGTTTCTTTTAGTGAGAGCTTGCCGTCAGGCTGATATTGAGCTCACTGTCTTGCCAGGTGCCTGCGCCCTAATCAATGCTCTTGTTGCATCGGGGATTCCAACAGAACCTTTCCATTTTGAAGGTTTTCTGCCACATAAAAAAGGAAGACAAACCAGGCTTAAATACCTCGCAGATTTACCTTCTACTTTTATACTATATGAATCACCACATCGTTTTTTACGTTGTCTGGAAGAGTTGATCACCGGTTGCGGACCAGGTCGTCAAGTAGCAGTGTGCCGTGAGCTCACCAAAAAATTTGAAGAAGTACGTACAGGTACTGTTATTGATGTAAAATTGTATTTTGAAGGAACTGGTATAGTAAAAGGAGAGTTTGTACTCGTCGTAGCTGGCAAATGATCAAGATCCTAGGATGGCTTTTGGAGAATAAATGATTTGTACACTGTCTTTCTGGTAGAAAAATCATTATAAATATGACTGCCTTGCATGCCAGCAAATTGTCTGAAGTGTGGTCTGAAATATGCTGGTACATTGGAAAGAATTAAATTTTCTTTGACCGACTCTTGTTGGTTTAACGATACGATCACATGATCCGTTATATCCTTTTCATGTTTCAAAACAAGGCCGGCATCCAGCATTGCCAATTTCCATTCATCTACAAATTCTACTTTACGGATGTCGGCGGTCATTAAGTAACCACCTGGTTTGAGTACTCTATATACTTCAGATACAAACTGATTAAAGTCTGGATAGGCATGAGAAGATTCTGCATTAATGACCAGGTCAATGGTCTCATCAGAAACTGGAAGTTTGTTTGCGGGGGCAACTACATAATTGAGGTTGTTGCCTTGGTAAGTATTTCTACAAAAATCAATGGCATGGTCAGACAGATCTATACCCGTTACCATTTTGGGTTGATAATATTGGCTGATGAGGAAACATGCACCACCGCGTCCTGATCCCACCTCCAATACGTGTGATTCTGGTCCTGGTGGGTGATGCCTCAATAAGTGCTCATACATTTGCCAACAATATTGATCGGCGATATCTTCCGGCTTTAAATCGATGCTAGATTTTTCTTCCAGATGATAAGCATACCCAAAATTCATGAATCTCCACTTTTTGTTTTGAATCTTTTTAGCCAAAAAATTGTAAAAACTTTTTGATAATAAAAAACGCAATACGGGAAATCTACCGGTTAGGAATCTAAAAAATTTGGAGGACAATAGTTAAATTTTTAAATGATGTGTTGGTAAAACCTCTGCAAAGATAATCAGAGCAAGTATAATTTTAGCCATTTATTTAACTTCTGACTACATGGTGAAATAACAAATAAACCCAGAAAATTCGATAGGAATCAAATTTTCTGCCCGATGGGTCTGATGACTCCTATAGTCGTATCAGAATCGTAGGAGCTGACGAAGTAATTGTGTAGCAATTACTTGTCAGGGTTAATCTCTGACGGAGTGCTGATGATTCTATCAGTATCCCGATATTTTTTAATCGTCGGGATCTGATAGGCTTGCCGCTCGTCAGAGTCATCAGACCCGACATTTAAAATGAAAGATTTCCTTCCAATGAATTTTTTCATAAATCTTTCATTTTCAATGACGAGTCATGCTCACCATGGGGAGTTTACCTCCTCCATCGTCGGATTGTTCATTGATCCCGAAGCCTCGGGACTAATGAACAATCTGGGATAAATCCCTCCCTGTGATATCACCTTATTTAAGCATTCACCCCAGCACCATCAATTTTTTTGATTTGCCGCTTAAGAACACTTTATCGTGTATATAAGATGATCGCTTTGGAAAAATAAGAATCCCGACCATTTTGCATCAATGCTTTAATGCGATAAGTATAGTTTTTTCCTTTGATCAAGTTGGAATCTACCCAAGAGTGAATGCTAGCATCCAACGTAAGCTGCAGAGTTAAAGGTTGATTGCCTTCGCTTTTATAAATCCAATATTCGCTGACAGGATCTACAAGATATTCCCAAGATAACAGTGCATTGACAGTAGTACTATCATAAGTGATTTCAATGGATTCTATGGGTGGGAATTTTAATTGGCCTAAGGCCCTTGCTACGACCTGCTCTGACTCCTCACTTAAATTTCCACTCTGATCTTCACTGACCAAGCTGTAGATATACACTGAATCAGGTTGGATTTCTTCATCTAAAAACGAATTTTCATGTTGAGAACTATTAATCAATTTTAATAATTCCCATTCACTTTGACCGGGCTGTTTACGAAACAGTTTTGTGTTTTTAAGATCAGTAGATGTACTGGGATACCAATCTATCTTAATGGATGATTCTTCGGGCGACCATCGATAAATTTGTGGTGATGTAGGGGCAATAGTATCATACTTCATGATCGCGACAGGAATGGATAGAGTAGACATATTGCCACGATGATCTTCCGCAGCAATTTTATAATAAATAAAATTATTGAGGTTGTTTAAATCAATAGTGTCTACATAAAAAGTATCATTCTGAAGGTCGACAGTGACCTGACTAAATTCATCATGAATAGCATTGGCTTTAAAAACTCGATATCCTTCGAGATCAATAGCAGGATGTTTAGGCCAAAAAAGAAACACTTTGCCTGTGCTATCACAATGTCCAGAAAGATGAATTGGTTGTGTCGGTGGTTCACGGTCAATAGGTGTCACCATGATTGGAAATGAACTTAAAGCCCCGCCTCCTAAGCGAATCAAGGTAATATAATAAAACAAAGTGACAGCCGGAGAGGCTAAATCATAAGTCCTTTGAGACCGGAGAATATGATCCTGTATTAATTTTTTTTCGCCATGTATGGAGTCGCTGACCCATATTTGAAAATGGGATATTTCTGATTCAAAATCATTTTGAAAAAACCAATTCAATCGGACGCCAGGATCCATTTGCTCATAATCGATAGCTAGGGGTGATGGTATCCTGGTTGTATATTGAATTTGTAATGGGGGGCCTGGACTATTTAATTCTCCAAAATAATCCATACCTCTGAGTCGGTACCACCTCATTTCCCCAGGATAGATACTGTCTTGCCAATAATAATATTGCCTATAGCCTTTTTCTGTTTTAGTATCCACATAGTTGTTCACCTGATCAGAAGTCAACGATAGAAAATGATTTCCTTCTGATGAAATTTCGATCTGATAACTATGATAGGTATCAAATCTGGATTTACTCTCCCATTGCAGATAGGTACGCACCTCATCGAGATGATATTCTGGACGAATAGGTAAAATAGCAGGCACTGAAGATTTCGGGTCGAACTTCAAGCTGGATGAATCTTTGTTTGATATCAATACATATTCATACGATTGATTTCGATTGATGTCAGGATCTTCATACCCTATACCTTGAAGTAATGAAGCTTGAAAATGGTGATTGGCTGCCCAAAAGGATAGCAGGTAGCGGGTCTCTTTTATCTCGTCCGTTGAATATTCATAATTACTCCCATCTGCTTTTTGAGGCATTTCATCTATAAGCTCTTTATTCGAAAGATACAGCAAGTCATACATAGTCTCTTCAACAGATAAGGAATCTGTGCTTCTAATCCAAGCAGATTTTGTGGTTGGTTTTATTAATTTGCTCCACTCCAAGGATTTTTTTTCGTTAGTGATGAGGTACTTTTTGAGCACATAGCCTTGGGTCAATCCCACATACCATTGATTTTGATCGTACACTACCCATCGTAACCATAGTTTATTGGACTTATACTTACCTTTTAATTGAAGGGAAGGTTTGATATCTAGGGTCTGACTATAAAGCCCAGTGAGGCTACACAGCCATATCATACAAAAAATAAATTTCAGCTTCATGCCTTATTGTACGAGATTGCAAGGTTCGCCGGACTCAATGCCGAACTTAATGCCTATTAATTTGAAATCAGCTTGGAATTGATTTGGATTGGGTATATCTGCTTGAATCAACAATGCTAAGCCTGTACTAATTCTTACGAATCTCCATTTTGCTATTACATTGGCAAACGCATATATTTTACCACCGGCTCTCCATCCATTAGCGCCAATAGGACGGGCTTCATGAGGTAGATTACTGCATCCAGCACTTCGTCCATAATCTATACAATAAATCTCAAACCCTGCTCCTGCAGCAATATGGAGTTCTTTTTTGCCTTTTTCATAGTGATAAATAATATTTGCGTTAGCGCCAAATGCAAAGCCAGTACCATTTACTAATGAGGCAGTATGACTACTACGGTCACTATTGAGTTGATTAGAATTTATGCCCAATTCTCTGGCAATTTTGGGATCCAATGGGGGAGGAGCCCCTAGGTCAGTACCCATCATAAAGTATGCTCCGGCATAACCTTGTAATGCTCCAAGATCAAGTGCAAGAGACAATTTTTGATCCCAAGTACCTAGATAAATATGCCATTTACTATCTGATAAATATAGATCTGCTGCTCCTGCAAAACTTCCACTTCCTTCTCCTGCTCCATGTATAGTGCCCTTGGCTAAGTCTAAATAAATTGCAAGATTTCCTTGAATCACATTTTCTTCATTGTCTATACTAAAGAATACCGTGGCTTTTACAGAACCAGAAGCATTGGTCACAATGGTCTTATCGTTTTTCAGTAATTCTTTTTTGCCCACACTAATGAGTTTTTCTAATCTATCCATGATACCATCTAAAAATTTCCCTTTAAGATCAACTTTAGCAATAAATTCTCCTGTACCTCTAATTGAAACTTGATCCAAGCCACCAGAGTTATTAAAAGTCATCTCCAAGGTGGCAGTGGCATTAAATGCAGAAGGGTTAACGAAAGCGAGATTTACCATGGCCAAAATACCAAGACCTATGGATTCATCAGGTACATATTTAATGCCTGAAGTAGTTACGCCTAATCCACTGGATTGTTTAGTGAGTGAAGCCATTTTCATTTTTCGATAAGCACCACCTCCCAGACCAGTCAGCATCACTTTACCACCTAAGTCGAGGCCCGGTGTCAGGCCTATCAAACCATCGGCATACCAATATCTGAAATCTACCGTACGCCCAAATAATGCAGTACTTTTAAATGTAACGATCTTGTCATTTTTGATTTTCAATTCTGCATCCAAATTACCTTGGAAGCCGGTGCCATAATCAGGGTCATCTTCGAATATTCGCACACACCCATCCAGCTTAAAATTTTTGATTGCCATGTTAAGGCAAAGCGCTTGCAGTTCAAATTTTCTAAATCTCCATTGGTGCACATCTTCAGATTCATCCATGCTACCACTAATTTTTGCTACAGACTTTAACCCGAATGCGGATTCTTGTTCAGGTACAAGATTTACCGTCAAACCTACCGTCAATTCTGAGACGGTACCTTGACCGTTAAAACTAAATTGTGTAATAGTCACAGGGAATTTTGCGAGGCTCGATCCAGTGCTCAAATCAAATTTCTTTACAGTTAAATAGGGAGCGGAAGTGCTGAGATGTAATGATTCAAATCGTACTTTGCCTATATAAAATAGAGAAGTCGTATCTGTACTTTCAAGTTTGTCCCCTTTCAAGGAAGCATTGATAGTAATGTCCCCATGTAAAATGGCTTCTGGATAAAAATCTTTTTTATCTATCGAAACTTTTACAATCGAATTTTTTTCTATTGAAACTCGACCTGCCTGAAAGACTGGGAATTCCATTTTCTCTTTGACACTGGCATTAAATTTAAATGCTCCCGCTTCATCCATGAAGGCTCCATAGGCTAAACCTTGTTTCTTTTTATCGTTCGCAATAGGTATACGTATAGTCCCTTCAAACCCAAATCCTTTCATCCTATTTTTTACGAAACCAGCATATAAGGTATCCAATGAATAGGACCATTTATTCATAGCCCCTTGGTTAATATCAATCACATTGCCTGCGAAAAACTGTCCACTCACTCCGCTATGATCTAATAATAGATGATTGGCAGCAAAGTTTAGCCGACCGCTTCCCTTCTTTTTAAACTGTGGAGGCAAGATGACCTCAAGACTATTGACATATACTCCTCTCCAGGTCACATCGACGCCACCTAACGATGGATCAGCATATTCCTTGGGAAACTGTACAGCATCGTCATTCCTGATATCGCTAAGATCGATTACAGCAGTATTCAGACTAAAGGCTATATCACTGTACTGCGACATTGCAAAATCAGGGAGATTAATATTGGCAATGATATCATTCCAATCAGAGCAGATCATGGAAAAGCGCCCCTTCACCTTACCGGATGCTTTTGGCTCGCCATTTTCATTTACAGGTACTACCAGATCTCTGCTAAAAAGGACTTCTGCATCCAGACTCAATTCTTTAAAGCCATCACAATCTATCCGTACAAAGCAACCTCTATTTTGAACTTTGCCATACATGCCTTTTAGAATTAAGAGCGATTTATTCGCACCAAGGTTGATTACATAGTCAGCTAATAATCCTAATCGGGCATCTCCGATGACTCCTCCAGTGTTGGAGAATTTTATATCTGGTGAACCAAAATAAAGAACCTTCCCTTTTTGCGGGATTTCAATCCCCACGTATACACTTGCTCTGATAAATGTAGGCTCCAGAAATACATCACTGACGGCCATGGTATACTTTACATTATTGATCGTTTTTTGACGGATAAATGGGAGGTTAAGCCAATTCCCACTGCCAATATTTTCGATAATTTTTGCATTGTCTAGGGCTCCGGCCAATACGCTTCTAGCTTTGTTTAACATTTCAAAATCTGCCCCTAACTCTAAAGAATCCTCTTTGAGTTTATCGAACATTCCATCAAGGTCAGGATTTGGATTAGGTGGTATGGAGTCAAATGCAAAAATAGCAGGTACATCTGCGGCGAATGAATTCTGAATTGACCCAACAAGAATTAGGGCTAAAACAAAGAGTCGGTGTCTAAGATTCGTAGGCAAAAGGCGGTCCATAGTGGTGAACTTTCCGAAAAGATAGAAAGAATTTTTATTATTCCTTTACTTAATGCAGAAAATATTAAATATTTTTATTCAACATTTTCATATATTGAATTTGGATTATGAACACGTATACTACTAATTTGACGCTTGTTGGATCCAGAAGGCTTGCATTGAGAGTTTTAGTATCGTTATTTTATATTTGCATAACACCTTTTTATAGTACTGCACAGACGGATATAGAACAGACTATTTCTACCGTTTCCTCAAGACTGAAAAAGGACCCGCTTAAAATATATGGTGGACTAGACCTCTCCGCTCAACATTATTTGAGCCGTAATCAAGTAGCTTATTTTCCGGAGTTTACATATCGAGCTATGGCTAGTTTACAATTCGATTTTTTAGGAGTTCAAGCTCCGTTTACATTTATACATTCCAATGGTAATTCCGTTTATAATCTTCCTGCTTATTCTTTCGTGGGCATCAGTCCTTCTTATAGATGGGCGACCCTTCACGTAGGTGATCGAAATATGGAATTATCTCCTTATACCTTAAGCGGACATCAATTTAAAGGTATAGGTCTGGAATTGAAACCAGGCCACTGGCGATTCAGTGGCATGTATGGTCAATTGCGTAGAGCAGTTGCTGAAGACTTTTTGACACTACAGGGGATAGACCCCACTTTTCGTAGAATGGGGTGGGGCGTAAAAGCAGGTTATGAAACTGAAAAAGAAAAAATCGCAATCACTGTATTTCATGCTTTGGATGATAGCAGTTCCATTCCATTGATGCCACATCTTTCTACCTTGCAACCAGCAGAAAACCTTGCCTGTGCAATTCAAACTTTTAAAAAAATGGGTCCCTGGTCAGCAAATTTTGATTATACCTATAGTCTGTTTTCCAGAGATACGAGGTCAATAGTGACAGATGAAAACTCATTCCATCATCATGCTATAGGGTTGTTTACTCCAAGAATTTCTTCTTCCTATCGCAATGCCTTTCAAACCAAAATAAATTTTACGACTAAAAAAGTCATTTGGGGATTTAATTTCGATCATGTCGACCCTGGATTTCGAAGTATGGGTACTTTATTTTTCCAAGACGATTTTCAGAATTATACATTTAATGCACGATTTAATGCTTTCAAAAACAAAGTAAATGTATCACTACAATCCGGACTTCAACGAAACTACCTGGAAAAGGAAGAAAGCAATCAACTGTGGAGAGGTATAGGTTCAGCACAAATCAATATCGCGCCTATCAAAAACTTACAATGGCAAGTACAATGGAGTAATATCTCCAATACGGTGCGATTCAGAAACAATTTAAATCCAAACCAACCGCTGGACTCCCTATATCTGGTATCTACCCAGAGTCAGTCGGGTACGACGATTCAATATTCATGGGGAGCAGCACAGGAGTCCAGTATACTGGGTATGATCCAATATCAAAAAGGGAATACCATAGTCAATGATGTGATTCGTCAAGATCAAACCAATTTTTTATTTGCTCAAACTTCATATAATTATAGGGCAGGTAAAGTATGGAGCTTAAATGCTGGCCTTCAATACACCCAAAACTCATTACAAGACCTCCGGCAAAATACCATAGGCCCTAGTGTTCAATATCAACGAAGTTTCTTAGACGATAAACTCAAAAGTTCTTTCACCGCTTCAGACCAGGAAATTTTCACTAACAATCAACATACCCATAGAGTTATCAGTCTGTTTTGGGCAAATAATTACCAGTTAAATACCAAGCATGAAATATATCTCCGCATCAATCATCGATCTCGAAGAGTAATTAATGGCCTACCCGTTGGCAATCTTGCCTCTTCTGATTGGATTACGGAAGTAGGGTATACTATGAGATTGTAATAGAACAATCAAATGGAGTCTTCTTATAAGTTTCTTATTTATACTCCCTTCTTAATTATCAGAGACTTGCAAATGCAACAAAGGATAAACATGCCACTATAAAATTTGAAAATGGGTTTTAGCTTCAGCCCTCAAAAAACATTCTGGAAGAGTCAATCTTTTTTCCGCTAGTTGAGCCAATAGCAAAAAGGAAGACTTGCGATAAAGGTTGATAATAATTACCGTTGGCTTTAGCTATTACCGTTGGCTTTAGCTATTACCGTTGGCTTTAGCCGACGGTAATAGCTTAGAGAGTTTCGGCTTTAGCCGCATCGTCGAGGATCTATATCCTAACTAATATCTTATCAATTGAATTCAGGCAAGGGGTCTTGCGAATGCGGCTAAAGCCGACTGCTCTCTTCTCTATTGCCGTTGGCTGAAGCCAACGGCAATAGAGAACAAACAAGAAGATAGTGACTGTCCTCTGCACTGAATCGATTTTTGAGTTTAGTTTTTGATAATAAAATCATTAAAATATTGCTTTTTTTAGAAACAGGAAAGTTCAAGTAAAGCTTTAAGTTCAATTAGCAAAGTTCGACTTCCTCAACATGGTCGGACACTCAAGTTTATTTCAGAACAAGATATACAACGGGCTTGTCCCAAACTTAGAAGAAAATTAAGGTTGCAAATAAGGGTCTTTTGCTAAAAACAATTTAATATTTTTAGTAAGAATCAAAAAACAAAAGACCCATGAGCAAAAGTAAAGGAAAAGAACGAATCAACTATGAATGGTTAACCAATCAGCCCC
>JAYSTG010000214.1:0-4555 GCA_043719965.1 Saprospiraceae bacterium
AATCGGAGGAATAAGTATAGGATCCCCTTCCGGCTGCAGTAATTCTTGTAATGGATTGACATGGATGATGAGACCATCAGCATCCAATCGGTCTATGAGTCGAGTTACTTTTTCCCAAGATCCTTCTTTGTGGATGGCTTCCATTTGAGCTATGCCTAGATTGGCAAATAATGGGACTTCATTGCCTGTATATCTCCTGATATTAAAATCCTTGAGATATTTAATATCATCGAGGATAATCCGGCAAGATCCTAACCCCATCCCTAGCCCAAATTCTTTACATACTTTACCTAATCGCTTATTGATGACACCTGCAGCAGCAGTGCCGCCTGTCATCGAGGATACCCAGATAGGATATTTCAATCCTTTACCGGCCCACAAGATTCGACTTGCTTTTTGGCGGGATGGATGACTACTTAATAAAGGTTCATAGTAAAATCTAGGGTCAGCATGGGCTATAGAAACTTGTGAAGACAAAGCCAGATCAATATGATCTTTTTTCCTTTGATCCAACCCTTCTTTGGCTTTTGATGGTATTTTCATTTGGTCGATACAAAATTCGCAAATATTTTAACAAAAATTGATTTTTTACGTTTACCCCTACTTTTGTGAACAAAAGATTGAATGAGTGATTATTATAGTTGATGCAAACAAAGGATATAAATTGGATACACGTTAATGAAAAATTTTCTTCAAGATTTTTGTAAAATAAGTGTTACTTTTTATGTTTCTTGTCGTCCCAAAACTAAGATTTAACACATTCATACAAAACCACTTGCACAGTAAAAACAGTCAATGCTTAAATTTGTTTAGTGCTAAGAGCGTTAAACTTCAATCACTCATCCTAGCTGTGATTTTTATTTCTATTGGGTGGATTGAACGAGTTTCTGGTCAGCGAGAGCTTGCTAGCTTGACACAGGACGATTTTAATCAAGGTGTGGAAATGTTCAAGCAGGCCAAATATTCTGAAGCCATAGTCTCCTATAATAAAGTTTTGGCCTCTAATGACACTATGCGCTTTGCTATATACAATAGGGCTATGTGTAAAATCAATCTTCGTGATTTTGAAGGAGCCAAACTTGACTTCAATAAACTTTTAGAACTTGATCCCAAAGCAAATAAAGCCTATAAATATTTAGGATTTATTGAGATGAAAACCGGACAATCTGCCTTGGCTATAAAGGCCTTTTCTAAAGCGATCGCTATAGAACCAAAGGATAAAGAATCTATTCTTAATAGAGCTATTTTATATCTTAAAAATAATGAGATAGCCACTGCCTTAGGCGAATTTAATAAAGCTATTGAAATCGATCCTGAATTCGAGCAAGCCTACTTCAATCGAGGTAATGCCAAAGCCAAATCAGGAGACCCTGGTGGGGCGATTGTAGATTTTAGTATTGCGATCAGAATGAATCCTTCAAACTGTAGTTATTATATCAATCGAGGCAACGCCAAGTCTCGATTAAAAGATTTTGAAGCTGCCATTGTAGACTACAATGCCTGTCTTTCTAAGGAACCAAATAATAGCCTTGCCTTGAAAGGAAGGGCTTATGGACTAAGTAATATGGGTGATGATAAGGGGGCCATCAAAGATTATGATTTACAACTAGCCTATAACCCAAAAGATTGGGAAGCTTTTAAGAATCGCGCCATCATGAAAATCAACAATAAAGATTATGCTGGTGGATTGTCAGATATAAGAATCGTAGAAAAATTATATAGCAAGGATATCAACCTGAATTTCAATAAGGGCTACGCTTTATTCCACCTCAAAGAATATAATGAAGCAAAAAATGTATTTGACTTCATTATTTCTAAAGAACCTAAGAATGGTTGGGCATACTATTATAGAGCCTTTTCCAAAAAAGGTGAACGCGATGAGATATCAGATGATGTTTGTCGCGATCTGACTAAAGCAGCGGAACTAGGAGTTTCAGAAGCGATCGTGCAATTACAATCCGGATGCCAAGGATTTGTAAATCGGAAAAAATAAAAATATAAATTGTAAATCTACTTCCGTAACCCTGTTTGTATAATACAGGGAGGGAGGTTCGATAACTCGTTTTTAATTGTCAGGTGAGTTTCCTACCACTCTACAAGTCTATCAAACAACGAACAGCGCTACATAAATCCGAAATTTTTAAAAGTGGTGTTTCACTTCATGGACAAGGGCTTTGAATCAAATGATTCAAAGCCCTTGCTTATTAATTTATATTTCTTATACAAAGCGACTCTAGCCATTCATTATATGTTTGAATGCTGTAACCGTTAAATCTTTGTCTTGTTTTTTCAAGTATTGGTCGATGTTGAGCTTTGAGTCCTTCACAAACTCTTGTTGCAAAAGCGTATTTTCTTTATAGAATTTATTCAATTTGCCCATCGCAATTTTTTCCAACATTTCTTCTGCTTTACCTTCTTGCCGTGCGACTTCCTTGCCAATTTCAATTTCTTTTTGAATGACGGACTGATCTATCCCATCCGGAGTCACCGCTAGGGGCTTCATAGCGGCTATTTGCATTGCTACATCCTTACCTGCTTCCAAAAAATGATCACTAGCTATATTGAATCCGACGATCACCCCTGCCCTATTGCCCATATGGATATAAGATACAACCTGTTCAGCTTCCAGTTTTTCATAAGATTGTAGGCTGATTTTTTCACCGATAGCTGCTACCATATCAGTTACTTTATCCTGAATAGCCAAACCATTAATTGGCAATAGGCTTAAGGCTTCAAGGTCAGCAGGGAAGTTTTGCAGCGCGATATGTGCTATCTGTTTAGCGGTATTGATGAAATCTTCATTTTTCGATACAAAGTCTGTTTCGCTACTCAATCTGATCACGACACCTTTTTTGCGATCATCAGAAACTAATGCAATGACCACACCTTCTTTTGCTTCGCGATCGGCTCGTTTTATGGATAGTTTTTGACCTTTCTTTCGAAGTACTTCAATGGCTTTTTCAAAGTCACCCCCTGCTTCATTTAAGGCTCCTTTACAATCCATCATTCCTGCGCCGGTCATTTCGCGTAGCTTTTTTACATCTGAAGCTGAAATTTCACTCATGATTACTAATAAATTGAGGGTTGAATAATATGAAACTGATATAAGATTTGGTACAATTTTGTATTAGAATCGATAGATCTAATCAAAAGGACTAGGCTATAGCGGCAGCTGAGACTCCTTCGAGTTCTGTCTTCATCTGTTTTCTCTCCTCCAGTCCTTCTTTGATAGCTTCGACTAATACAGATGTGATCAGCGTAATAGACTTGGAGGCATCATCATTTGAAGGTATAGCAAAATCCACGAGGTTTGGATCACAATTGGTATCGACCATGGCAAAGGTTTTGATACCTAACCGAGTCGCTTCTTGCAATGCGATATGTTCGTGTCCTATATCTACAAGGAATAGTGCATCAGGCAATCTATTCAATTGAGATATACCACCTAATTCTTTGTCCAATTTTTGGCGTTCTCGATCAAGTGTCAAACGCTCTTTCTTTGTGATGCTAGTCAGCTCACTACCTTGAGCCAGCATACGCTCAATGTTATGCATTTTTTTCACAGAGCGTCTGATGGTAGCAAAATTAGTCATCATACCACCTAGCCATCGTTCTGTCACGAAAGGCATATTTACACCTCTAGCTGCGTTAGCCATGATTTCACGAGCTTGCTTTTTAGTAGCAACGAACATTACTTTTCGGCCTGATTTCACGATATTTTTTAGAGCGTGAGCTGCTTTTTCAAGATTTTCAGCTGTACGATTGACATCTATGATATGGATACCTTTATGCTCGGCAAAGATGTATTGACGCATTTTGGGGTTCCATTTCTTTCGAAGATGGCCAAAGTGAACGCCTGCATCTAACATTTCCTGATAGGTTGGAATTTTCATCAGAGTATACTTTAAGATTAAATACTTTTGATTAACGTTTTGAGAATTGGAAGCTCTTACGGGCTTTGGGTTTACCATATTTTTTACGCTCAACTACTCGAGCATCTCTGGTCAGTAATTTCAAATCCTTCAATGGTTTTTTGTAATCCCCATTGACCTTAACCAGACATCGAGAAATACCCAATCGAATGGCCTCTGCTTGGCCTTTAAATCCTCCACCAGATACCAATATTTTCATATCGAAACCGGTTTGTTCAATTTTAGCTGCCTGAAAAGGCTCCATCAGTTTAGCTTGCATATTTCGAAGTGGAAAATAATCTGCTAACTCTCTGCCATTGATTCTGATTTGGCCAATTCCCTTGGTAAAAAAGACTCTGGCTACTGAAGCTTTGCGTCGACCGACACTATTAATGATTTCCATTTATAGAATTTTATTAGGATTAAATCAAATAGATAATGAGATAGGTTTTTGAGCCTGATGAGCATGCTCACTCCCTGTATAAACAAATAATTTTTTGAACATTTGTCTGCCTAGGCTATTCTTAGGTAACATACCTTTTACAGCGTGTTCCAGGATGTATTCAGGTTTTTTAGCGTAGAGTTCCTTTGCTGTTTTCACTTTTTGACCACCTTGATATCCCGTGTAAGTTTGGTATTCTTTA
>JAYSTG010000215.1:0-4549 GCA_043719965.1 Saprospiraceae bacterium
AATAAATAAGGATGCTATTTATGAATATTTATTAGAACACAATGAATATACTTCGACTTCGTCATTTTATAAGGATATTCATTATCTACCTCCTGCCCATTATATTACTATCACATCAGAAGGCAAGGTTTCAAAGCCTTATTGTTATTGGGATTTGAAGGCGGTATCGGTGGCTTCAAACTTTGAAGATCGTAAAGAAGAATTCAAAAAATTATTTACTGATGCTGTAAGCTTAAGGATGCGCAGTGATGTGCCTATGGGTATAGCGCTCAGTGGGGGTCTGGATTCATCCTCTATAGCGATGGTGGCCAGTAGCCTCACTCAAAACCCCATCAATACCTTTTCTGTATATTATACACAAGACAAGCAGTATGATGAACGACCATTTATACAAGAAGTCCTTAATGCAGGATCTTTCATTCCGACATTTTATACCCAGGATGATCAGATTTCGATGGACTTGTTGAAAAAATGGGTATGGCTACAAGATGGACCAACCTTAGGCGCAAGTCCCTTGAGCGCTTATTTAAATTATAAAAATGTAAGGAAAGCAGGTATCACCGTTTTGTTAAACGGCCAAGGTGGTGATGAGATATTAGGAGGATATCCCTACTATTATAAATATCTAATTGCACACCAAAGTCGGACAGGCCAGTGGAAAAACCTGTGGGGCAATGTCACCGGGATATTTGCGAAAAACGACTTAAAATCTAGTGTTGCTTATATTATGCAAAGTATGATCACTCGGCTTGTCTCTAAGCGCAGGTTGTATGCTTTAGAAAAAAGGAAATACAGTACCGCAGAGTTTTATTCGGATCTGACCATAGACAATTATAAACATCCTGAGTCGATGATAAAATTTGGAGACAATCCATTTAAACAAAGCCTTTATGAGACTTTAACGCAGAGTATGATACCCCATATGTTGCACTGGGAAGATCGAAATTCGATGGGAAATTCCATTGAAAGCAGGGTGCCTTTTTTAGATCATCGCCTGGTAGAATATGCCTTTTCATTGCCAGATAGCGATAAGATAGATAAGGGATGGACCAAATCTATCCTGAGGGAATCCTTAAAAGGAATACTTCCGGAAAAAATAAGACTTAGGACAGATAAAACCGGATTTTTAACCCCAACATCTGCACTTCTTACGGGGACCTTAAAAAAAGATGTGGATGACCTACTCCATTCTAAAAAATTTAAGGAACGCGGGATTTGGAATTCAGCTCGAATACTTAAACATTGGAATTCGAAAACAACTTCAATGGATGAGATTTGGAAAATAGCGTCACTGGAATTGTGGTTTGACTCATTGAACACCCGACAAGCCCACGCTTAAGATGAATTTTTTCAAAACGAGCATTCTTACTTTAAGTTATACTTTACTGTTTCAAATCAATGGATTAATCATTACTAAAATTACTGCACAAAAATTTGGTGTATTGGGAGCATACCAAATGGGTAATTTTAATAATTTGATTGGTATATTAAATGCCTTCACATTTATATCTATTGTAAACGGAATCATTAAGTACTTTGCAGAGTATAAAAACATTGAAGAAAATTTTTACAAAGCTTTTAATACGGCATTCACCCTCCTGTTTTCGGGTTCCGTCTTAGTCGGATTGATTGCCATTTTGTTCAATAAATCTTTATCCCAGTATGCATTTAAGTCAGAGGAATTTTCTGATTTATTCCTTTTTTATGGTAGTACAGTATTGTTTTTTGCACAACAACAATTGATACTTGCATATTTTACCAGCAAAGGAGAGATTAAAAATTTAGCTATTTTAAACTGGTGCGCGGGATTATCCCAATTGGGTATTACCATATTTTTGATTTTTAATATGGGTATTCGTGGGGCTATGGTATCCAATCTTGTAGGTGGCCTACTAGTCTTTTTGATAGGCGGATGTATGATGATTAGCCAACACAGCCTGACCTGGCCAAAACTTAAATTTAATTTGGATAAAACCTTAGCCATTCAGTATTTTAAATTTGGATTGGTAACTTTTATTTCCCTCTTCACTTCATCTTATATTTTTATACAAATTCGGGATTATATTTCGATTAATGCCACTACGCAGGAAGCAGGCTTATGGACTTCCATGACCAATCTATCGGATAGGTTATATAGCCTGATTGTGAGCACGATCTCAGTTTATTATTTTCCCAAAGTAGCTGAGACGGTAGATCCGACAGCCTTGATCCGGGAGGTACGCAAAGCATTTAAAAGAATAATACCAATCATAGTATTCATTTCATTTACAGTTTGGTTGACGCGGGATATCATAATCTATCTTTTGCTCAGCAAAGAATTCGTCCCGATGCGGCAATTGTTTTTGTTTCAAATGCTGGGTTTGTTTTTAAGATGTTCTGCAGCCATATTTGCTTATTTGGCATTAGCCAAGGCCATGATTAAGACTGCTTTAATTCTTGAAATGTTTTATTTAATGGCTCTGTGGATATGTACTACCCTATGCCTGCAATGGTTTGGATGGTTAGGTGTCAGTTATAGTTATGCGGCTGCCAATGGACTTTATCTAGTGGGTTATTTTATTGCTTTTCGGCGTTTCATAGTCCAGATGAAAAAAAGCATTTATCCCAATAAATGGCTATGATATGAAAAGAACAAAGGAAACCCAATAGCCTCAAGCAATGACAGTGTCTAGAGAGTTGGCCAAGGCCTGTGTCAATCTTTTCCTGCTATATGCCAGTATGTGATCCGATTTTGGGAGGTCAGTCTTTAAATCACCGGATTGGTATGATGCATACAAATACAATAAATGATGTTCCAAATTTGAATAATCTAAGGTTGTAAAACAAACACCACTGTGGGTTTCATTAATAATTCTCGAAATCTCATAGGCAGGCTCTACCCCAATGGCTATGATAGGTCTTCTAGCTGCTAGACATTCAAACACCTTGCCCGTGAGGATAAATGAACTGTCCATAGTGCTGGTTGTGGGTATAATGATGAGTAAGACATGCATTTGTCGCTGTATCCTACTGATTTCTTTATGAGGAATGTATGGGGTATAAGTTACATAGGGTTTGATTCCATAGGTTTCTATCCCTTCTAAGATTTCCGGAGCTACACTACCGATGATTTCAAAATTAAAGTTATTTTTAAATCCAGGCACGGTGGTGATCATGGATTGAATGATCTTAAATAGATTGTGGGTATACTGAGTACCAGTCCACAATCCGATATGGGCTAGTGTAAATTTTTCTTTCTTGGGAACAGAATCGTCTGAATAATCGCTTTCATCATATCCATTGGTCAAGGATTGATAGCGAATGCCTAATGATTCGGCATGGAGAGCTGAACCCATCTTTTCACTTACGCCCAATACTAGGTTTGCATTGGTCAATACCTCACGCTCCAATTGGTGATGTTTATTATTTGCCCAAATGGTCAATTTTAATTTTTCAAAATAATAAATTTCTGTCCAGGGGTCTCGGAAATCAGCTATCCAGGGAATTTGCCATTTCCGTTTAAGTACCAGGGCAATCAAATGACAACTGTGCGGTGGACCGGAACTGATAATAGCATCTATTTTATTTTTTGATAAATATTTATTTAAGTATAAAACAGAAGGCTTGATCCAAAATCTTCTGGCATCGGGTATAAACAAGTTGCCCCTTACCCAGACTGCGATTCGTTCTAAGAGACTTAATTTTTTATGTGTAGTTAATACATCATGTGCTTTTGCCTTTTTTTGAGATGGGATCAGTCGGTTATACCATTTAAAGGGCTCCCAAATTGGATGTTGAAGGATGGTCAAGTCCACCGGCAAGTCAGTATCCATAGAATAATCCAATACCGGATAATCTGGATTTTCAGGTTTGTATATGATAGGTTCCCACCCGAATTCTCTTAGATATTTCACAAATTTTATCCATCGTTGCACTCCAGATCCACCGGATGGCGCCCAATAGTATGTAATGATCAGAACTTTTTTCATATGTGTTCTATAGATTAGAATGAACCTCGGATTCAGTCCAAAATCGCATTGCTAAGAATGGCGATATCTCTTTAGTGAAAAAAGGCGTTTTTGAAAGGATTAAGTTTAAAATATTAGAAACAAAATTTTTATAGAAGGATTTATAATTTGTATCATAAAATCCGGGTAGGAATTCGCTTTGAAAACCTGCAGCTGCAGCAGCCTTCTTGTATTCCTCAAAAGGAAGCAACCGCTCTACCCAATTTCCGGAATATGGATCTCTGGTATTAGTAGGGTCTGTATGTTTTGAAGGTAAGGCTCCGG
The DNA here is from genome assembly GCA_043719965.1 of Saprospiraceae bacterium. Lineage (GTDB taxonomy): Bacteria > Bacteroidota > Bacteroidia > Chitinophagales > Saprospiraceae > JADJLQ01. The sequence goes on from JAYSTG010000215.1 coordinate 4,272, forward strand.
TAGACTTAAATGAAGCTATTGTATTTAAAATTTGTGACAAGTCTAAGCCTCGAGTCAGTTCGATCATCTTACCTAAATGATCAGCTGGGAAACCATTTTCCAAGAGAATGGTCCTTCTCATATAATGTCCTGAATTTTCAGGATTAATCTCATCCTTACTCATATCGGTGTAAGCGCCTTCTCGTTCATATTGTCTATGTATTTTCCGATGTTGCCATCGTACGAGGGGGTTATGAGTGTTGGCTGAAGTCGAAAAATAAAAAACTTTGTCCTTACCA
>JAYSTG010000216.1:0-4547 GCA_043719965.1 Saprospiraceae bacterium
ATCTTTTAAAGCTGGCCAAAAACTAAGCTTGAATCCTTGGGAATATCGGGTCTATAGTAACTAAACAACATACATGAAACTAGAAGTCTGGTGTATAGGTAAAACATCGCAACAATATATTGAAGCGGGCTTATTGATCTATAAGCAAAAACTAAAACATTATTTACAATTCGAACTTAACGAACTTGCTGAATCAAAAACGAAGCGGTCGGCGGATCGAGAAAAAGCAATGATGCTTCAGGCTGAATTGGTCTTCAAAAAACTTGCACCAGAAGACTACTTAATATTATTGGACGAACATGGGAAAAAACTTAACTCCAGAGGATTTGCTCAATATTTAAATAAACTTATGATCTCGAGTCATAAAAGAGTCATTTTATTAATCGGTGGAGCTTTTGGATTTCATGCTTCATTGGTGCAACGGTCAAAAGATACTATCTCACTGTCAGATATGACATTTTCTCATGACATGGTGAGGCTGTTTTTACTCGAGCAGATATATCGTGGATGTACAATATTAAAAAACGAGCCATACCATAATGACTAAATATCAAATTATATGAGCATCACTATCATCCTAATCCTATTGAATGTAATAATTTCCTGGCAGGCATTTCAAAGGCATGAAATACTGGATAAGCTCAAGCATTTTCCCTATGCAGAGAAACGGAATAATGAATTTTCGAGATTAATTACAGGGACCTTCGTGCATGGAGACTGGATTCACCTTGCATTTAATATGTATGCCTTGTATAGTTTCGGGACTATACTAGAATCCCAATTTGTAGATTTATTTGAGCCGACTAAAGGGAGAATCTATTATTTAATCGTCTACTTGGTCAGTGGGTTATTAGCCAATCTAGTCACCTATCATAAACAGCAGGATAATTCTTCGTTTGCCAGTGTCGGAGCTTCCGGGTCAGTATCAGGGATTATGTTTTCGTTTATTATATTTTATCCCTGGATTGAATTGTTATTATTTTATGTAATTCCAATACCTGGGGTGATTGCTTCTATATTGTATCTTGTATATTCTTCTTATGCCGCAAAAAAAGGTCATGGCTTTATAGACCATACTGCTCACTTCTGGGGAGCTGTGGCAGGATTTATGTTGACGATTGCCTTCAAGCCAGCCTTGTGGAATTATTTTATTGCAGAAGTTATGAGTAAATTTTAGACTATTTTACTCAGTGAGCTCTTAACCCTATTCCGTAACGTACAATATTAGGGTTTGGAGTATCCGATTCGATAGCGCCATCTTTTAACCGTACGATTCGATGGGCATGTAGTGAAACATCATACTCATGCGTCACCAAAATAATGGTATTACCCTGACTATGTATTTCTTCTAAGATACGCATGATCTCATCACTGGTCTTGGAGTCCAAATTACCAGTTGGTTCGTCGGCTAATATGATACTCGGATTATTTACTAAAGCTCTCGCGATAGCTACCCGTTGACGCTGACCTCCAGAAAGTTCATTCGGTTTGTGGCTCATTCGATCACCTAGGCCTACAATATCCAATACATGAGAGGCTCGCTCCATTCTTTTGGTTTTATTTTGACCAGCATAGATTAAAGGAAGAGCCACGTTATCCAAAGCGCTTAACCTAGGTAGAAGGTTAAAAGTCTGAAATACAAACCCGATTTCTTTATTTCTAATTTCAGCGAGCTCGCCATCATCCATCCTGCTCACATCATTTCCATTGAGCATATAGGTACCACTGGTAGGCGTATCCAGGCATCCAAGTAAGTTCATCAAAGTAGATTTCCCACTGCCTGAAGGTCCCATTAAAGCAGTATACTCATTTTTATGAATGGTAAGATTTACCCCTTTCAAAGCTTCGACGATATCTGCACCCATAATATAAGTCTTCGTCAGGCTTGCTATTTCGATTAATGCGCTCATTTTTCAATTACTTTAGGTACTAAAAAATTTTGTTCATCCTTAACTCTAGCATTGGATAAAGCATCCGTTCTGGATAATTGGATTCCGATCACATCTTCCCTGACTATCGAATGAGAATTGCCAAGATGCACCAGAGGCTCCAGTCCAGTCGTGTCAATTTCCTGCAGTTTATCTACCATTCCTATTATGTTTTCAAGGTCTTTTTGCATTAATACCCGTTCATCTTCGGAAAGTTCCAGCTGTGCCAAGAGTTCAAGTCTCAAAATTAGATCGCGGTCAACTTGCATAATGATATATTAGATAAGGTGCTTGAATTGATCGTTAAAGGTACGTTTTTTAAGATTTAATATTTTCTTATGGTTGTGTTATCTTGCGCCTAAGAATGGATATTATACCAATCAAACATATAGCGGTGGCTGGAAATATAGGCGCCGGCAAGACTTCTTTGGCCAGTCAATTGGCAAAACATTACCAATGGAATGTTATGTATGAAGATGCCACAGATAATCCTTATTTGTCTGATTTTTACTTTGATATGAATCGCTGGTCTTTCAATCTACAGATTCATTTTCTTCATAGTCGCTACAAACAGATCCTTGCAATACGTGCAGGTGATTCCCCTGTCATTCAGGATCGCACCATTTATGAAGATGCTTACATATTTGCTCCAAATTTATTTGAAATGGGGCTCATGACCAAGCGAGATTTTGATTCATACCAACACCTATTCCAAACCATGACCACACAAGTCGCTCCTCCTGACTTAATGATCTATCTCAAAGCCAATATCTCTACATTGGTGGAGCATATCCAGACCCGAGGCAGAGATTATGAAGGCAATATGAGCCTCGATTACCTCAAAAAATTAAATAAAAAATATGATGATTGGATAGATGGGTACAAATCGAGGCTATTGATCATACCCATTGATGACATCGACTTCATCCATCGATCTGAAGATTTAGGAATAATCATAAACTCGATCGATAGTTCCATTCATGGATTATTTTCATAATGCCTAAACAGTGCTTAAATCTCCGAAAGTAGTTTTTCTTTCATTTTTAGAAATTCAGCTTCTGTGATATGCCCATTTTCTTTTAGCCGGCCCAATTCTGCAAGTTTATCGATCACACCAGCTGTGGCACCATGGCTTGCTCTGCGCATTGATTCATCGGTTTGTTTTTCATCTTCTCTAATGTGCTCTGCTTCAGCCTTTCCTTTTTCAAACATTTCATCATATACTTTCTTAAGCCTTGATAAGTCAAAATCTAAGAAAGTCCCTCCAGTGTCAAAATGTCTTTTAAATGCCTGGCCCAATGCATACGTAGAGGCCCCTGATAAAACGGATACAGCCATACCACCAATAAAACTTCCTGCTCCAGGAATAAACTTCACAATGGTGCGGGCAGCTAAACGAGCCAGACCAGAAGAAGTCAGTGAAGTGATGATAGCTTTACCTTCTGTTTCTTTAAATTCGATCTCATATAGTCGGCAAAGTTGCCGTACCATATCCAACTGAATAGCTCCAACTGCAAAAAAATCTGCGATCGGTACAGGAATAAATCCAGCACCCATTGACCACACCATATGATTGCGAATGGTACTGTTGGCTTCCTGATCTCGATGATTTTTTTCTAAATCTTCCATATATCAAAAAATAAAATGAACAAACAACAAATATGATCATAACTATTCGCAATCGAAATTTCAATCGACAAAGACGACTTTATTTCCGATAAGAGAAACTTATTCAATCCTCACCAGATCTCCTTTTGAATGCGTACTATACTCTGGTGCATACATACATTCCATCGTACTGATCCCATTCGAAAACTCGCCCTGTTGTGTGACTCTTAAGGGATATTCCAACACAAAAGTACCAGGATACAGGCGGTCGAAAAAAAAGTGTGTAGCTACATCTTTTGTACTTTCATAGTACCCTAGCCCGCCTTGATATTTATATTGGCTGATAGCATGGATCGGTTCCAACCCAGCTGCTCGCATATCTTTAAGATGAACATAGTCCATCGGGCGATCAACTTTGATTTCAATTCGAACTATAATTTTTTCACCTACATTCAACGAGGTAAATGGCTTAAGATTTCGTTTATTCCCGTCAATGATTTCTAACAATAATTGTTTTTTGATGGCTATCGGAGTGGTTTTAAAAAAAGTAATCTTATCCAGATCCTCAAAGTATTGCCAATAGGCTGCTCCCCACATGATATGATTATTAGGATTCGTCACCGATAGATTGCATAAATCTACATGCACTGCTGAAGCTTCCTTTTTTAGCTTAAAGTAGCCAAGCCCGGGTACCACTTGATCTTTTGTTACGGTGACCTTATCGCTGCCCCATTTTAAGTCAGGCAATTTGCTTTCGCTGATCCAGGATTTACTTTGTAACAGGAGTGCATAGATAGCTGCCGCGGTAGATTTTGTACTAGCCCAATGATTGGTTTGTTTGTTTTTTAATAACCATATCCGCATATTGTCCACTTCTTGGGTCATTGCTGGTTTTAATTCAGTAAAAGCTTCAATCAATAAGGCTTGTGTCTCTATAGGTAATTCGAACCATCGATAACCATGTTCAAACTTCCAATACATGCCCAACTCCTCATGATGCTGTGCTCGCTC
>JAYSTG010000217.1:0-1797 GCA_043719965.1 Saprospiraceae bacterium
CTTCCGCCCAGGGACTTACTGATAATGCTGTACGCGATATTTATATGGACCATGAAGGCAATATATGGTTTGGAACAGATGGAAGCAGCATCTATAAATCCCTAACTTTTCACCGGTTACGTATTATATCAGGGTATGACCCATCACTTCCAGTAGTTTTTTAGTTTCTTTAGTAAATTCATTCAGGTGCCAAGATCCATTGATTGAGACCTTTTTTATATCGGTGAGTATTTGAATGTAGTCGTTGACTGATATTCTTTTGAGTAGGTCCTTAGATTTGAGGACTTGAGACAAATGTTGATACCATTGAAGGCAAAGATGATTGACAAACATCCAACCTTCTAATGTTACTTCGTTTTGCATGTAAGTGTGATCTGCCTGCAAAACATTTTTCATTCCATCGAAAAGTAGTTCGATGTCCATTCTGCTTTTATAGGATAGATAAATTTGTTGAGGATTGTCCTTAAGATTTGAGAGTAATGCTATGGTGCCAAAATGATCTTTTTTGGTATGAAACTGGTCAATCTGGTGAGTTTCGGGGTGGGTTTTAATCCGAAAAAGATAATCTATTTCTTCTTTTACACGCAATTTTTCATCCAGAAACAGATAAAGAGTAGTTTGATCGTTTAAGGTAAATTGTCTAAACCAAATAATTCGCTTTTCGTGTTTAAAAAAGGAGTCATTCGTTTTGAATACATTCTGTTTTATTTCATCATAGAATATGATTTTATTGTCTCTTTTCAAAGGAATTATAAATGAAAGATGTTCATGAAGTAATAGATCGATATTAGCTTGACTATAAAAGCCTTTGTCAGCGATCACGACTGCATTTTGAAGGCCCGCTTCTAATAGACTGTTTTTGAAGGCTTTTACTTCTCGAATGTTGCCTGGTACCAGCCGATAATATACAGGAAGATGAGTCGTGGCCGAATACAAATACATGAGATTAAACTGTGAATCAAAATGATGTGTATGACTATACCCCACCTGAGCTGCTCCTATCAAGTTAGAATGACTTAGAATATTGGTCGAATCCATTAAAATATAATCATCACTAGCAATGAATGATTTCATATATTTTAAACGCATCTCCTTTTGTTGCCCTAGCCAGTTCAAGGTCTTGGAGGCTTGACGAGAACTGAAAGGCTCTATATGAAAAAGCTCTGGTAAGTAACTCGAAGCTACTCGAAATGGAATACTTTTAAGGGGGCAACGATAAACAAATCTGCAATAAGCTACGGCTAGTATATTTTTCCACTCTTCTCCAAAGCATTGTTGAAGACGCTTGATGTATAACTCCAACGATGTAGAAATCAGAAATGGAATTCCATATTCTTTGCAAAAAACCTTACCTGACTGATGTGTTGTTGCCTGTGAAATTTTTTCTAAAGACGATTCCAAGGTTCTTTTGGGTGAAGGCTTGAAGACACCAGGTTCGATTATTGAACCTAATAAATTTCCAGTAACCTTTTTCGGCTTTTTAGTAATAGCATCATACTTCGTTTTGTAGGAGTACAGATAGTAGTTACCTCTAATATTTCGCAATTCAGTTCCAGGAGTTCTAAATGATAAAGCCCAATCTGGGTGGCTTGATTTTATTTTAGACATATAATACGTGTTTACGTATTACAAATATATAAAAGATCTATTGATGCACAACATTTTGCGCATATTTTTTAGCTATAATACGTATTTATTGAAAAGTTAGGGATTAAACGAAATTTTTAAAATTGGTGGCATTGATGGTACTCCGAAGAGTATTTGGAAGTGAGTTCATCGAATTAAATTTAGATACAC
>JAYSTG010000218.1:0-4540 GCA_043719965.1 Saprospiraceae bacterium
CTCGAATACAAAATCAGGTTTAGCACCTGGTACACACATCATAAAAATCAAAACTACTAGTGGCTGCTTTTCTAATTCTGCAAACGCCGTATTATCACCAGCTTCATTATCGGTCACCATCAACAATCTGGATACTGCATACTTCCGTTCTGATCCCACATTCATTCTTGCAGGAACGCCTTCTGGTGGAGAGTTCAAAATTAATGGGATTCAACCTTTGGCAAATATATTTAGTCCAATACTTCTACCTGTTGGCAATCATGTGGTTACTTATAAGGTAGTTCATGCTTCTTGCAATATAACGGTCACAAGAAATGTAAAAATCAAAATTGCGTCCATTCCTGTTAATATCAATCAATGCTACAAGATTGAAAATTATGTTCCTGTTTCAAATCTTCTATTTCCAATCCAAGCAGCTGGCACTTCAGGCGTTTCTGTTGTTCAACAAAGCAGTACTAGTGCCTTGACTCAAAAGTGGAGCTTTGAAATGGTTTCTGGGTATTTCCGGATTAAAAACAAAGGTAGTTCGTCTTATATGCGAGTCAACGGTTCTAATATAGTTCAGGGCGTGTTTGCATCACCGTCGGCTGAGTGGACATTAGAACAAAATAGTGTGTTGGGTGGTTCGTTTAATATTAAACATAGGAATGGAAATTATCTAACCACGAATGCTAACGGCACGTATCAATTGACAGCCCTGAACACTGCTCTCGTGATGAATCAAAACTTCAACCTTAGGTGGGTAAATTGTAACACCTCTTCTGCAATCGCGGCAGAAACTTCTTCCATTGTTGAATTGCGCGGCCTTCCTTCTGTTCAGCAAGCTAGTGTGGACCTTTATCCAAATCCCAGTCAAGGAAAGTTTATGATTCAAGTCAATGAACTGGATGTAAACCATAACGCTCAACTTACGATTTATTCTGTGATGGGTACTAAAATCTGGAGTAAAACAATACAAGATTTAACTCCTATTTTGGTAGACTTATCAGCAGACGCAGTGCCAAATGGTTTGTATGTCCTAGTTATAAAATCTTCTACCCAGACTTTGGAAAAACGATTTATAATCCAGCGGTAAAAGTATAAAGTTTAGAGGGTGCCTTTGGCAAGCACTCTCTAATCTTTTTATCAACCCTTTTTTAAAGGTGTTTATTCATTACACAGATCCTACCATCCACTCCATCACCTTATTCGTACGGGCACCCGATTCACCCATGCTGGGGCAGATACCTACTCCATTTAGGTCGTCTACTATGGTTTGAATCAAAGGCTGTTGAATATTTTTTGGAATTTCAAAATCGTGTCTCACGGGTGCCTGGCCATCGAGATGAACGGTCACCGAATGATCTCCAAAAAAAGGAAATGTCAGCGTGCCTTTGCTGCCATAGATGGTAGTCACTTCTTTGGATGCTGCATCGGTGGTATTAAAACACCAGGAGCCCTGACCCATGATCCCATTGGCTAATTGAAAATGTCCTAGCACCATATCGTCGGCTTTATAGATGCCTGCCTGGTTGGTATGGTAGCCTTGCGCGGCGAGAATAGGACCAAATAAAAAATCCATGATATCTAATTGATGGCAGGCGAGATCGTGAAAGTAACCTCCACCGGCTATGTCGGGATCTGAGCGCCAATTTGTTTTACCCTGAGCTCCGCCGACCATATCCGTCCTGGCTGATTTATGAACTTGAATATCTATAAATCGTGTGTCGCCTATCGTACCAGCAGTGATCCAGTCCCGAATGGCTAAAAAATTAGCCAGAGCCCTACGATAATACGCTACGTACAACGGTACTCCTGCGTTTTTACATACTTCTATCATGTGTTGGCATTCGGAATATGTTTTTGCCATAGGCTTTTCTACATACACCGGCTTGCCAGCTGCAGCCACTCGTTCTGTATAATAGGGATGTACGTGTGGGGGAGTAGCTATATAGACGGCATCGATCTCCGGATCCTGAATAAGTGCATCGGCATCATCATACCATTTAGGCACACCATGACGCTCGGCATAATCTTTTGCCAAAGCGCGATCGCGTCGCATTACGGCCATCAATTGCGATCCCGCCACTTTATTGAACGAAGGACCGCTTTTGATTTCACATACATCACCCACTCCTATGATTCCCCAACGGATAGCCATACTTTAATGCCTTTTACTGAACAAGATATATAAAAATTCAAATGTTATAAAATAAAGAACAATAAGTAGTAATTTTGTGGGTCAATGGAAAATAAATTATTTAATCAAATTTGGGATCAGCTGAGAATAAAAAAGTCTCAATATGCTCAATATTTGGATCAAGTACGATTGGAAAACATCAGAGGTATTATAGATCTTAGTATTAATTTTAATTATCCCGTTAGTGTTATAGCAGGTGCAAATGCCAGTGGTAAATCCACTGTTCTTCATGTTTGCGCATGTGCATACGAAGAAGTAATGGATGATCGTCGTTTACTTACTCCAGATTCCCTATTTCCCATTTTGAGCGCTTTTCAAGAGTTTACTCCAGATGGTATAAGCCGTCAAGTTAAATTTGGACTAAATGATACTAATTCAAATACAGTTTTCGAATTCTATTTTTCCACGGAAAAGAGAAGAACACATCTGAGGATAGAAAGCGGAAATAATTGGAAAAAAATAAGCGCTCCAAAAAGACAAGTTTATTTAAGAACTTTTGCTGACTTGACGGGCATTGCTGAAGCCAGAAAAGAAACACCAAATATTGAGTCTATTAATATGCAAGAAATCACAAGTGATCTTATTGCTTTTGCTCAAAGAATACTTCCTTTGCAATACCACAAAGTAAGCCTCATTAAAAAAGGAAAAATGGAGTTATTGTTTGCAGAGCGTAGCGATGTGAATGGAAAATACTCTGAATTTCATATGAGTGCGGGTGAACGGGCGATATTGAGAATTTCAAAGGATATTTCTAATTTAAAAAACGCACTAGTTCTTATTGATGAGGTAGAAGTCGGTCTACACCCATTTACACAGCAACAATTAATGTTAGAGTTGCAACGAATTGCACTTCGGAATGACTTGCAAATCATTGTGACTAGCCATAGTCCTGTAGTTATTGATAGTGTTCCGCCTGAAGCAAGAATTTTCCTTGAACGAACCTCAGACAATGTGATAGAAAGACCCGCCTACAAAGATATAATTCAAAAAGCCCTTTATGGTCAATCTACAGAAAAACTGAACTTATTGTGTGAAGATGAAATGGGCGAATATTTTATTTTAGGCCTATTAGATTACCTAAACCCTAAACTCAATATCGTTCATGATGATATTAAAGTAGGTAGGGATACTGGAAAAGAAGAGTTTCCACAGCATATCGTTGCATTGGGTAAATTTAATAAATTGAGTGAATTTATATTTGTTTTGGACGGCGATGCCAGAGAACTAGAGCCAAAGCTCAAAACAGCTGGTGCTCCTTACGGTGTGGATATTAAACCTCTTTTTCTGCCAGGAAATGAAATTCCAGAAAGCTGGGCTTGGAAAACATTGTCCCTATCTTATCCTGCTTATTCTGATCTATTTGGTCTTTCTAGCCTCGATTTAAATCAAAAAATTATTCAAGCCAATCAATTGTTTGACAATGCAACCGATAAAGAATCGAATAAAAATAAAAATAAATTTCACTCTTTGTGCGAACAACTGAGGCGTGATAAAACTGAAATTATCCGTGCCATAAGTAGAAATGAGATAGAAAAACAAGTCGGTGATATTAAAATCTTTGGAGATGAACTGGAGCTTCAAATTAGGAATTGGCAAAGTAGAAAATGAAAACTGTATGATCGCTCAGAAAAAGCTCTATTTGTCTTTTTATTTTTTCTAAAATTTCCGCCTTAGAAACTGTTAACCCACAATTTTTAATTGGTGTATAATTGACCAATTCACCATTCCATTTGTTAACCTGCCTCGAAGATGTAGATAAAACAAACGTTTACCAATAATGTTCTGTGCCAGAGGGTTGGGTTAATTCCTTTTGGAATCGGTATGGCTCGTGGATTGTACCAGAAAATAAATCTGTTTATAAAATATTTGCCTGTAATACTTCAAATCCTGTACATTTGTTGTTATACTAACTATTAGTACAACAACTAAAATGAGTCAGTTCATTTCCACCTTTGAAAAAGAAGCACCCGAAATCGTATTAGAATGGCACGACTCCCTTTCTGAAGCAGAGGGGTGGCTCGTGATCAATTCTCTCCGTGGTGGCGCTGCTGGCGGCGGTACTCGCATGCGCAAGGGATTGACCCGTCAGGAAGTGATATCACTGGCCAAAACGATGGAGATCAAATTTTCTGTGTCCGGCCCAGCTATTGGCGGAGCCAAATCCGGGATTAATTTTGATCCGGCCGATTCCCGCAAAGTAGAAGTATTGCGAAGGTGGTATAAAGTCATGGCCCCTATTCTTAAAAACTATTATGGCACGGGCGGGGATATGAATATCGATGAAATCGCAGAAGTCATCCCGATCACAGAAGAGTTTGGCATCTGGCATCCTCAGGAAGGAATTGTAAATGGTCACTATCA
>JAYSTG010000219.1:0-4533 GCA_043719965.1 Saprospiraceae bacterium
AAAGATACAGTAGCTCCTCAAGCTATGATGAATCTGGATCAATATCTTGATCGAGGAGGAAAACTAGTGTTGGCTATAAATGCAGTGGACGGTGACCTACAAAATGCAATGGGTAATAATATTTCTACAGGGGTGCCTGAATGGTTATCTCAACGAGGTATTACCATCAATCGAGATTTTGTGATCGACTCTCGATGCGGTCAAGTGAGTGTACAACAACAACAAGGCTTCTTTACCACCATGACACCAGTAAAGTTTCCATATCTACCTATGGCTAGCAACTTCAGTACACATCCTATCACCAAAGGACTAGAACAAGTTATCTTTCCTTTTTCAAGTAGTGTCCAAGTAAGGACCGATAGCACGTTACATTATATTTCATTAGTCAATACTTCGGAAAAATCCAATACGCTGGTGGCTCCTGTCATGTTTGACATAAGTAAACAATGGACAGAATCTGACTTTCCAAAAAGCAATATTTCAATGGGTGGTGTAGTTGAAAAAACCGGAGCTACACCTTGGAAAATGATTGTTTTTGGAGATGGAGATTTTGCTGTAAATGCTCAAGAGGGTAGGGCTATGTCCCCAGATAATATTAACCTACTAGTAAATAGTGTCGATTGGCTCAGCGATGAATCAGGATTGATGGAACTGCGAACCAAAGGCGCTACGACTCATCCTATTCGTGAAATCGATGAATCTAAAAGAAGTTTAATTAAATACGGAAACTTTTTAGTGCCGATATTATTAGTCATTTTTTATGGATTTTTTAGATCTCAACGGATGAAATCAAAAAGAATTCAGCGAATGCAAGAGCGATATGTATAATGTATTCTTGATTGAAACTAATTTTTTAATACCAATAGCGATATGAATAATAAAAAACTTCTAATGGTCCTAGCGGGACTACTATTGTTATTTGCAATTTCTCAACTTTTTAATAAGCGTGAGGATAGATCTTTTAAATCTGAACTTTTCGCCTTGGATACTTCATCGATCGATAAAGTGATACTCCATACCCAGGCGGATGGGCATAAAGAAGTACTCCTTTCAAAATCTGGAAGTACCTGGAAAGCTAAACAAGGTTCCAAACAAGTCGACATTGAAGCTGGATCCTTGGACGGTATATTAAAAGAATTACTATCCATCAAAGTAAAATCTATTGCTATACAATCTAAAGAACGATTTCAGGAATATGAAATCAGTGATAGCATGGGTTCGAGAGTCCAGGTATATGCCGGAGCAAAAAAAATAGCTGATTTTTACAGTGGTAAATTTGGGTTTAATCCTCAGACCAATTCTATGATATCCTACATTAGAGAAGCAGGCGAATCAACGGTATATGCGGTCGATGGATTCCAAAGCATGACTTTTAATGCTTCATTTTCTAATTTCAGAGACAAGACCATCTCCCAAATTGCCCCCGAACAAATCACCAGCATCAATCTCAATAGTAATGGGCAAAATCATGCTTTGATTAAAAATAACAATACATGGAGTATCGATGGAAAACCGCTGATGGATTCTACAGCAATCTTGAATTATCTCAATAGTTTGCAAGCACTACGAGGCACAGATATAGTAGATGATATCAATCCCACTACACCGGCACACCATGCTACCATCATGACAGCAGATCAAAGTATCAATATCGATATATATCCCAGTCAGGATTCCATCAAACCATTTTTGATTCACAGTAGTATCAACTCTTCAGTCTATTTCAAAGAGGATTCCATGGGTACCTATCAATCTATGGTGACTGGCTTGAACAATTTATTGAAGGTCGATACGAAGAAAAAAAAATAAAATGGAAATACTAATGGCTTTAAAAGCGATTCGTATTGAATACATCGTAGGGATTAGGTCATAGCCCCGATTTAATCAAGCTGAGTTACTCTGTTAAAAAAACGTAATTTTGCTTGCTTCAGTATAATATAGAACCATGGCCAAAATCGTGACTATTGCTAATCAAAAAGGTGGGGTAGGCAAAACCACTACTGCTATTAATCTGGCAGCCAGCTTGGCTATATTAGAAAAAAAAATACTGCTCGTAGACGCTGACCCTCAAGCCAATGCAGCATCTGGGGTAGGCATTGTAGTCGATGATTTAGAAGTCTCGTTGTACGATTGTATGATCAATGATGTGGACCCCTCTTTGGCCATACTTCATACTGAAACCCCTAATCTTGATATTTTGCCCTCTCATCCGGATCTTGTAGGCGCTGAGATCGAATTGGTATATAAAGATCGAAGGGAATTCATCCTAAAAAATATTTTAGCAAAAGTCTCAGACCGATATGACTACATCATTGTCGATTGCCTTCCATCTTTGGGATTGATCACAGTCAATGCATTGACAGCAGCTCATAGTGTCTTAATTCCCATTCAATGCGAGATCTTTGCACTGGAAGGTTTGAGTAGATTAAAACGTACCATATCTCTAGTGCAGGAAAATTTAAATCCAGATTTGATCGTGGAAGGCATCATTCTATCTATGTTTGATCAACGACTTAGATTGGCTAATCTCGTAGTGACCGAACTTCGATCGAATGCCCAAGATTATATATTTAAAACGATAGTACATCGCAACTCCAAAATCGGAGAAGCTCCAAGTGTACACAAACCAGTATTATTATATGATGCTGCAGGTAAAGGCACTATCAATTTTTTAAACCTTGCTGAAGAATTTTTAAAAAAACAAGAATCAATGCAATTGGTATAAAAAGATCACGGTTATGGATCAGAAAAAAGAATTAGGTAAAGGAATCAGAGCGCTTTTAAGCAATATGGAGTCTGGTAAGCACAGTACTCCAAGACAAGGGTCTACATTGGCCAGCGTACAGTCAATCCCATTGGTATATATTGAAAGTAATCCATATCAACCGAGAAATGAGTTTGATCCCGAAGCGCTAAAAGAACTTGCAACTACTATAAAACTGCATGGAATCATCCAACCTATTACAGTTCGGAAGATTCATGATCAAAAATATCAACTGATCTCCGGTGAGCGTCGGACGAGAGCTGCCAAGATCGCTGGTTTATCAGAGATTCCTGCATTTATACGCACCACGGATGATCAAGGTATGCTCGAAATGGCCTTGATTGAAAATATCCAACGTGAAAATCTAAATGCAATGGAAGTAGCCATCTCGATGGCTCGTCTGATCGAAGAATGCTCCTTGACTCACGAGGAAATGTCAGAACGACTTGGCAAAGAACGTAGTACTGTAACGAATTATCTAAGACTGCTAAAGTTACCGCCCGATATCCAACAAGCTGTCAAATCCAGAAGATTGTCTATGGGACATGCAAGAGCGTTGGCGGGTATAGACAATTTGGTACTCCAGATCAAACTTTTCAAAGAAACGATCTTACATGAATGGTCTGTGCGTCAATTGGAGCAAACGATCAAATCCTATAACATCATAAAGCAAACTTCAGATAAAAAAAATCCCAAAGCCAGTAGCTCTGGTCCTATTCAATCTTATATCGATAAAGCTAACGGCATTTTTGGACGAAGGGTGGAGATCAAAGTCGATAAAAAAGGTAAGGGTGGCATACTAGTCCCATTTCACAATTTGGACGAATTAGATGAACTCCTAGATCGATTGTCTTAAGATATGCAGTCATTGAAGTGCCTCAAAATTATATTCATTGCAATATGGATTATGCCCTTTCAATTCGTCAAAGGTCAACCCGATTCTCTAAAAACTAAAAAATCAGCTACTAAAGATAGCCTATCATTGATTATTGATCGGAGACCCCGCAATGCATTTTGGCTAGGGATGTTGCTTCCTGGAGGCGGACAAATCTATAATGACAGATGGTGGAAACTTCCGATTGCCTATATAGGATATGGTGGTGCTCTATATAATATCAAATTCAATAGAGGTATCTATAATGAGTGGAACGAGTACTATGAATTGGCATTAAAAACCAATATGAAAGTAGAAGTGCGCCCTGGAATTCTATTTGATGCTAAACAAATCAAAGTCTATCGAGATAAAGCCAGAGATCAAAAAGATGTTGCTTTATTTATAGCTATTGGAGCCCATCTCATAATATCACTGGAAGCTTATGTCGATGCTCATCTCAAAAATTTTAATATTGATGAGGATCTCAGTATAAAGGCCTTTCCAGAAAGCAAAGGAATAGGCATTGCATATGCATTACATTAAACCGAAGATCTTAGCATATTTGATCAGTTCACCGGGATTACTGATTTTAATTTTACCGGTCATAACAGCCATCATAGGGTTAATATCCTTTTTGACAATACCCAATAACGTATCGGTAGAAGATTTTACTACACATTTGGGTTCATCACAGAGACCTTCATCCACCACCACCTGTCCATCTTTTACGTATACTGTAAACTTACCTCCACCATCTCCTTCCAGATCGAAATGAAATATTGTGTCAATACCTTTAATAAGTTCAGGACGAACTTTTGATGGCAATTCTTTTAAAAATTCTGCTGCTGTCATCGATCAAAAGTAGTAATTTTTTGGTCTCAAGCTGTTTCTAATA
>JAYSTG010000220.1:0-13109 GCA_043719965.1 Saprospiraceae bacterium
ATAGAAGGAACCATGATACTAGAACCCAAAACAGTTTGATTAAAAGTGCGGCGATCCATTGAAGTAGAATAAAGTTAATGTCAGTTCGAAATTATAGCACAATATGGTGAACTCTGGTCGATAATTGAATTGTGTTGATCCATTTTTATTGTCCAACAACTCAATGGCCAACTACTTTGAAGCCTAATAGCGCGAGTCTTTTCATATGACCCTTAGTCAGTAAACGTACTGATTTAAGACACTTTTTAATAACCTAGTTTTGAAAGGAAACATATAAAATTATTTTACTAAAAATTATTGTTCTACCAAAAGAGGTTATTAGGAAGTGCCTTAGGGGTTTTTATTTTTTCCAATGCATTACAGACTCATACTCCTCCTCGAATTCGGATCTTATTTTATTGATTTGTTCATTGGTATACTTCAATTCTGATTGTATTAATTGTAACAGTGGTTCCTGATATTTTAGGATTTGGTCGCGACCAAAATAAAGTTGGCCTGTCCTACGAACTAAATAATCCGATAAAGTATTGACCATTTCTTGTTGCATGCCATATAATAAACCTCCATACTCCAGTCGTAAATAAGGATCTGATTCTTTATCCCTGAATGTTTCTGCCAAAGCTATGATTTGTTCCGTGTTGGTACCATATCGCTTGAAGAGTTGATTTATTGTAGCTGTTTTTACTTCAAGGTGCCTAGAAAGCGAAAGACAATAGGACCATATTTTTTGATATTCTTCATCGGACTTAAATTCCGATCCGCTGACATTGGATAGATCGGTCAGTGCTTCTTCATGTAAAACGGGTACTTGCTTATGCTCTAATTTTTTAAACTCATCGATAATGGTCTTAATCACACGTTCGGCCATTTTTCGATATCCAGTAAGTTTACCTCCGGCTATACTGATCAGGCCAGAGGGACTGATAAAAACTTCATCTTTGCGGGACAACTCAGAAAATTTTTTACCAGGTTGATTGATTAAGGGTCGTAATCCTGCCCAAGTAGAGCACACATCATATAGATTCAATTGGACAGACGGAAATAAAGCATTAGCACTTTGAATTAAATAATCAACATCTTCTCGTTGAGCAAGAGGATTATTAAGATCTCCTTCATAAGGTGTATCTGTCGTGCCAATATAGGTATACTCTCCATGGGGGATAGCAAAAATCATACGATGATCTATCACGGATTCAAAATATACCGGTTGTTTGAGTGGAAGCCTATGAGCAGGTAATACAATATGAACACCTTTGGATAAAATAATTTTTTTAGTCGAAGCCGATTCTAGCTCGGCGACTTGATCCGTCCATGGTCCTGTGGAATTCACTACAAAATCAGCAAAGATCTCATACTTATTTCCCGTCAATGTATCTATGGCTTTAGCGCCGGCGACTTTACCATTTTCATAGATCAGATTGGTTACTTCAGTGTAGTTGAGTGCTGTAGCTCCGCTTTCAACAGCTTTTTTTATGATCTCGAGCGTGAGGCGAGTATCATCCACTTTGTATTCATAATAAAGCCCTGCTCCTTTAAGATTATTATCCCTAAGTAGTGGTTCTATTTTTTTTGTGGTTTGTTTTTTGAGCATGAGATTATGCTCATTGTGGGACACTTTCGCAAGGTAGTCGTAGAGCCAAAGTGCAATCGAGGTAGTAAATGGGCCCATAGTGCCTCCTTTATAAAACGGGAGTAACATTTTACTTCGTTCTACCAGATGACGCGCATTATTATATACTATGGCACGCTCAGCTCCGGTCTCTCGCACCACATCAAACTGAAATTGTTTTAGATATCGAAGCCCTCCATGGATCAGCTTTGTGGATCGACTGGAGGTGCCACTTGCAAAATCCTTTTTCTCTAATAGCGCTACAGCAAAGCCTCTGTTGACTGCATCCAATAATATACCTGCACCTGTGATACCTCCACCAATGACTAGGATATGGACTCGTTTTCGAGTGAGCTTATCTAAATATATCTGGCGATCTATCGCAGCGAAAGGAATCATAATAAGTGCTCAAAAGTAGGAAAATATATTAGATAAAAATATAATGTGATTTTATGGTATCAATGGAGTCGACGGATAGTCTGGGGGTGCCTAATGCGTCTAAACACCGTAAACTGTACTGGAAATGGAATGTGGAGGCTGAACGAATATTTATATGAAATAGTTGGTCAAACAGTATTAATGTTTCAAACTTTAACTATTGTTAAATATTTATTTGGCACAATATTTACTTTTAAATTTGAGTATGAATACTAAAATCTAAACTATGAAACAGAAATTTTTAAAGAAACTGATTATGGCAATTATAATCATAGCTGCCTTTACACGTTTTAGTTTTGCACAAACTTGTGGAAATACTGGCACAATTGGAGGATTCAGATCTTCTCCTCCTTGTGCAGTCGAAAGTTATATCAATTTTAATACTTCTGCTATGCGAGACAGGGTAATTCGAGTGACTATCCACGTATTTCAAAAACCTAACGGGGCACCAGAAAATTTTGACCCATTTGACAATAATGGCAATCCTACTGCTCACAGGACTGCATTGGTAAACATGGTATATAATGCTAGTGAATGGATGAGTCATCTTCTTCCATTAGAACTCAATAATGGATCACCCACGATAACTGATACTCGGATAAGGTATGATTGTGTTCAAGTATTGGAATGGAAAAATGAAGATTATTGGGGCAGAAATGATCATAATATTGCTGGTCTTATGGATGATGTCTATACATTCGTGACTACTCAGCCTTCGGTCTTGTATAAATTTAATTCAGTCCACATTTTCCTCCCGGGTAAGCCGTATCAATTGTCAGGAAAATCTATATTGGATAGTCAAGGAGGTGTTGCTTCTGATTTTGGCGACAAAAAATTCACTATGATGAATAATACTTTTGATTGGTATAATGCGGTACCAAGTTCTTCATCCACAGGGTTATTTATGCATGAATTAGGTCATAATATTGGGTTGAGACATCCATGTGCATCGGATGGTTGCGATGATACACCGGATAACAATGGGCCTTTCTTATCTTGTTCATGGTGTGGAGTCCAAGCTGGGTGTGGAAACAATGTAATGGACTATAATCCTATTAGAACAGGATTGTCCAGATGTCAAGTGCTTACTGCTCACGCTTATTTACTTGGCTTTTATCCAGGAAAAAACATCAAAGATTGTTTACGGGATCCATTAATTCCAACGACGCCTAATATAGTAGGTACTTCTTGTATTTCAGGAACTACTTCCACCACATACACATTATCAAATTATGAATTTGGCACAGAAGTAAATTGGTCTGTATCCCCTGCTAATTTATTTGTAAATTCATCTGGATGTGGAAATAATTTTACATTGACTCCTGTAGGATCAATAAATTCCAATGCAACATTAACCGTGACCGTAAATTGGGGTACATTTGGAATTACGACAAATACTAAAGCCATCACACTCGGTACTGCAACACCAATCAATGGTACATTTACTTTTCCTGGAACTACACAAAATATTCCTTTATCATCATCCCAACCAAATATTGTCAATGGCTTTGCAGTGTACGTTACTTTAAATGCTCCAAGTAACACTACATTTACTTGGACACGTACGACTGGCACTGGGGTGATGGTATCTTCAAACTTTGGAAGAAACGGCTCCATGAATATGTCACCCGGAACTTCAACTAATTATTATGTTAGTTATATAAATTCTTGTGGAACCACAGTAAGTAGACCGTTTACATTTTATCGACCATCCTCCTCTTTATTTACTGTATTTCCAAACCCTGCAAGTAATCAAATAAACATTACTGCTAATGCTGCATTTACCATCGACTACCTTGACGACAAACAAGCAAAACAAAAGCTTATAGTCGATCCAGGTATTGATAAGATCCGTATATTTGATGATAAAGGCTTAAAAGTATACGAAGAGAAACAAAAAGTAAAGTCTAAATCAATAGTTATAAATAGTCCATCTTTCAAAATTGGAGTTTTCACTATTGAGATTCAGGATGGTGATAAATCATATGTCGAACAAGTGTTAATCGTACGATGAAAATAATTATTCTCCTATATTTCCTAGTTTTATTTATTCCCATTGGAATATCTCAAAACAGTAAACTCATTTGGGCTCCAGTAGGCGCAAAATGGGAATATACAGTGGGAGGTCTTTCTGGAAATTTCTGTTGCTGTTGGATTCAAGTAGAAAAGGATACGATTATTTCAAATACGAACTGCAAAAAAATTATTAATGGATGTACATTTTCAGCGGCTGGGACTGGAGTCTATCCAAAATATTATTTTTTAAGTGTTGAAGATATTGACACCATAAAGTATTTGCTCGAAGATAAGTTTGTTAGCCTTTATAACTTCAATACCCCAGTTGGAGCAATATATCAAGCTTACGTAAAAAATAAACTCACTCCAGCAAATGACCCATGTAAAGATTCAATTAGCATTAGGATTGAAAATAAAATCAATAGGGTCGTAGGAATATTTTCTTTTAGGAATTATTTTCACTCTAATCGCCTCACTATACCCTGTGGCATGCAAATAGGCAATTCTGTCATTGAGGTATTCGGGCCTTTAGGTGGATTTTTATTCCCTACTTATAGCATTATAGAAGCAGGATTTAATTTAAATCGATATGTTGATACTTGTTGGGATATAGAAATAAGTCACGACTCAAATTTTGATCCAGTTTTTAAGATCAATCGCTCTTGTATTACATCATCAATTAAAGAATTAAATGGGACTGAATTTTTAAATATATTTCCAAATCCAGCCATAAACCACTTGATCCTTCAATCCAAAAATAGTGGTCGTGGCATCAGTAGTCTCACACTTTATGATTTGATGGGAAGGGCAGTCCTAAAAAAAGATTTGAAATTGGAGTCCTATCATATCGATCTTAATGTTTCGCATCTGCCTCCAGGAATATACCTATTAAAGTTCAAATTTGATGACCAAGTCTATTCTAAAAAGATATTAAAGAATTGACAGCTCCTCTTTGGATTATTATGACGCGCTTTGCGATATAGTATTCTTTACATTTTAGTATTTCTTTCGTAGTTTGGCTCATAAAAAAATCTTAAGCCCAATGTCTACTGAACGATACATACTTTCCCTTGATCAAGGCACTACTAGTTCTCGTGCAATTCTATTCGATAGTAAGGGGGCCATAGCCGGTGTGGCTCAGCAAGAATTTACTCAGATCTTCCCTCAACCAGGGTGGGTAGAACATAATGCTCTTGAAATCTGGGACACTCAATTAAAGGTTGCTCGACAAGTCCTAGCAGATCATCATATTACTGCCGGACAAGTTTCTGCCATCGGTATTACCAATCAACGAGAAACCACAGTGGTCTGGGATAAGATCACGGGCAAACCAATATATAATGCTATCGTCTGGCAAGATAGACGCACCGCACCGATCTGTGAAGAACTTAAAAAAGACGGACATGCTGATTATATATCGGAATATACCGGTCTGGTGATAGACGCTTATTTTTCAGGTACCAAGATCAAATGGATATTGGATCAAATTCCTGGTGCACGCGATAGAGCTTTAGCGAGTGAGTTATTATTCGGTACTATCGACAGCTGGTTACTCTGGAACCTCACAGGAGGGACTGTACACGCAACCGATTATAGTAATGCTTCACGTACGATGATCTATAATATCCGATCTCTAAAATGGGATGAAAAAATGTTAAGCATTTTGGACATCCCTCCTCAGATTCTGCCTCAGGTAATGCCTTCGAGTGGAGTGTTTGGCGATAGCCTCGAAAATCTATTAGGTGCATCCATTCCCATATGCGGTATCGCTGGAGATCAACAAGCAGCGCTTTTTGGCCAAGCTTGTTTTACATCTGGTATGGCCAAGAATACGTATGGCACGGGTTGCTTTATGCTCATGAATACTGGGGATAAATGTATACGATCACAACATGGTTTATTGACTACGATTGCCTGGGGATTGGATGGCAAGGTCTCTTACGCTCTGGAAGGAAGTGTTTTTAACGCAGGAGCAGCTATACAATGGCTCCGCGACGGCCTTGGTATCATTCAATCTTCGAAAGAAACAGAAGAGATTGCTAGGTCTGTGCCCGATACAGGTGGTGTATATCTTGTACCTGCTTTTACCGGTATGGGAGCCCCATATTGGGATATGTATGCGAGAGGTACCATCCAAGGTCTTACGCGAGGTACCACCCGTGCTCACATCGTAAGAGCCACTTTGGAATCTATGGCTTATCAAACCAAGGATGTCTTGGACATCATGACCCAGGAATCGGGTATTACCTTAAAAGCTTTACGTGTGGATGGTGGAGCCTCTGCCAATAATTTCCTCATGCAATTTCAAGCAGATATGTTGCAAACAGATGTAGAGCGACCTACCATCATAGAGACGACGGCCTTGGGTGCAGCCTATCTCGCAGGTCTTGCTATCGGTCTTTGGACCAAAAAAGAAATTTCAGATCAATGGCTGATCGATGCAGATTTTCATCCTACAATTTCTCAGGAACAAGTAAACATTTATCATGTCGGATGGAAAAAAGCGGTGGATAGAAGCTTGAGATGGGAGATTTAGAATCTTCACCCATTCAACCTTTTTCCCTATTTTTCCAATCTCTAAACTAAAACTATAATGAAATCTCGCTTCCTCATTTTTCTTTTATGCCCATTTTTTTTGTTTGCTCAAAAGAAAAAAACAAATACTGACAAACCCAATCCACTGACGATAGCCACTGCTGTCACCCCTGTCGTAGATACCCTTAAATCTGACGCTTTCGCCGGAATCACTATGAGAAGTATAGGACCTGCACTAGTGTCCGGCAGAATCAATCAGATCGTGGTCAACCCCAAAAACTTTAGTGAATACTATCTAGTAGTAGCATCAGGAGGTATCTGGAAAACCGTAAATGCCGGTACCACTTTTTCGCCCATATTTGATTCCTATGGATCCTATAGCATGGGAGCCTTGACGATGGACCCATCGAATAGTGCTGTTCTTTGGCTGGGTACAGGCGAAAATAATAATCAACGATCAGTAGCCTATGGTGATGGAATCTATAAATCTGAAGATGCCGGCAAATCTTGGAAAAACATGGGCCTCAAAAACTCCGAACATATCGGAGGTATTGTAGTAGATCCTAATAATAGTGAGATCGTATATGTTGCTGCCTATGGCCCGCTATGGACGGGTGGAGGTGAACGTGGAATATATAAAACTACCGATGATGGTAAAACGTGGAAAGCAATATTAACCGTGAGCGAACACACCGGATTCAATGAGATACATATGGACCCTCGAAATTCAAATGTATTGTATGCTGCATCTCATCAGCGCCAACGAAAAGTATTTACTTATATAGGAGGCGGCCCGGAGTCAGCGTTATATAAAAGTACAGATGCTGGTGTGACTTGGAATAAAGTAGGCGGAGGCTTTCCCAAGGACAAAGACCTGGGCCGTATAGGTATGGCTATCTCTCCGGCTAATCCAGATATACTTTATGCCATCGTAGAAGGTGATGAGACCGGTGTGTATCGAAGTATGGATCGCGGAGCTAGTTGGGAAAAAAGAAGCGGTTACCAAACTAGTGGTAACTATTATCAAGAATTGTTTTGTGACCCTATCAATCTTAATCGCCTATGGAGTGCTAATACCTTCCTCATGGTATCAGATGACGGCGGTAAAACCTGGCATCAGTTTGGAGAAAAAAATAAACACGTAGACAATCATGATGTCTGGATCAATCCTACCAATACCAACCATACCTTAGTAGGGTGTGATGGAGGCTTATATGAGTCCTGGGATGATGGTCAAAACTGGCAATTCAAACCCAATCTTCCAATTACTCAATTTTATAAAGTGTCTGTGGATTATGCATTGCCATTTTATAATGTTTACGGAGGCACACAAGATAATTTTTCGTTGGGAGGACCTTCACGCACTACAGGAGGCAATGGGGTGACGAATAGTGATTGGTATATTACGAACGGTGGAGATGGCTTCGAATCCCAAGCAGACTACGAAGATCATAACATCATCTATGCACAATCACAATATGGAGGTTTAATACGATTTGATAAACGAAGCGGAGAACAGACCGATGTAAAACCCATCGAATTTCAAAATGATTCTGCATACCGATGGAATTGGGACGCTCCGCTATTGATCTCACAGCACGATCACAAAAGGTTGTATTTCGCAGCGAATAAAGTATTCCGAACAGACAACCGTGGAGATACCTGGAAAGTGGTAAGCCCTGACTTGACTGCTGGAATGGATCGTAATAAAATGCAAGTCATGGGAAAAGTGTGGAGTGTAGATGCGGTAGCAAAGAATGGAAGTACGGATATTTATGGCAATATCGTAGCGCTAGCAGAAGCCAAAGCAGATCAGAATATTTTGTGGGCTGGCACCGATGATGGGCTGATTCATTTGACCATAGACGGTGGAGCGAAATGGAATAAACTAAGTGCTATCCCTGGAGCTCCGACACAATCTTATGTAAATCAAATTGTAGCCTCGTTACATGATAAAAACAAAGCTTATGTAGCCTTCAATCATCATCGATATGGAGATTTTAAACCGTATCTGTTCAAGACCAATGATATGGGAAAGACCTGGTCATCTATAGCGTCCAATCTCCCTACCCGAGGCAGTGTATATACTATCGCAGAAGATCATGTAGACCCCAATTTATTATTTGTAGGTACAGAATTTGGATTGTTTGTCACGGTCAATGGAGGTCAGACCTGGATACAAATCAAAAACGGGCTCCCTACTATTGCTGTTAGAGATCTCGAAATTCAACGTAGAGAAAATGACCTTGTACTTGCCACCTTTGGACGAGGTTATTGGATCTTGGAGAATTATGCCATACTCAGAAATTTTGATAAAAAAAATCTACTCAAAGATGCTTTTATATATCCTGCTAAAGAAGCATTGATGTATAATCCGTGGTATCCACTAGGTTTAAGAGATAAAGGATTTCAGGGCGAGTCCCATTTTACTTCTCCAAATCCACTTCCAGGCGTAACCGTCGTGTACAATATCAAAGAAGACCTCAAGACACTTAAAGAAAAACGAAAGGATAGAGAGAAAGAAAAAATCAAGAAAGGAGAACCCGTGTATTATCCAAGCATAGATAGTCTGCGTCTTGAAGATAATGAACCAGATCCCTATGTTTTAGCTACTATTACTGATGAAAACAATGAAGTTGTACGAAGAATAAAACTTCCTACGAAAAATGGCAGTAAACAATTTTTCTGGGATCTGCGAGCTGCGCCTGTAAGTGCCGTCAATGTCGTCACTCCGGAAAACACAAATCCATTCTCAAGCCCTGAAATGGGATATCCCGTTTTACCTGGCAATTATAAGATACAATTGAGTAAATTTGAAAACAATATTTATACTGATTTAGGAGCGCCTACTACTGTCAAGGCAGTACCATTAAATAATGCAACACTAAAGGCAGAAGATAAAAAAGCGGTAGATGCCTTTAACAAACAAGTTGCAGAGCTTAGAAGGGTGTCCAGCATGAGTCAGCGTTATCAAACCGACCTGATGAATAAATTGCGGTTTATAAAAGCAGCCTACTTACAAACTCCAAAACTCCCGC
Organism: Saprospiraceae bacterium; assembly: GCA_043719965.1. Taxonomy (GTDB): domain Bacteria; phylum Bacteroidota; class Bacteroidia; order Chitinophagales; family Saprospiraceae; genus JADJLQ01. The sequence goes on from JAYSTG010000220.1 coordinate 9,637, forward strand.
TCTCAGTCAACACCGATGCTCAAATACTAGAAGACCGACTCAAAAAAATTGGCGTACTCATGAATGGTGATCAAACGCTTTCTTCCAGAGAATTTGAAACCATGCCTGGAATCAATGGTAGAGTTTTCAGTATTATCAGTAGTCTGTGGGATATATCAAGTGGTCCGACTGGCACTATGCTCAAAACATACAGTGAGACGGATCGCGATCTAGACAAAGTAGTCAATGAAATCAATACGATCAACGAAGAGATTGCTAAGTTGGAACAGATATTGGAAAAAGCAGGAGCGCCTTATACACCCGGAAGGATACCAAGCATAAAACGACCAAGACCATAAAAGAATGTGACGATTTACAATTTTACAAAGATCAATCCTCTAATCTTCAATCTTCAAATTGTAAATCGTCAAATTAAATTGTCAAATCGTCAAATCGTCAATCTCTCCATCGTACATCGTACATCAACACATCGCACCTTGTCACATCGTCACATCGTCAATCGTCACATCTCACATCATACCTCGTCATTCTTTTCACCAGCTTCCCCCGCCACCTCCTCCGAATCCTCCACCACTCAATCCACCCCCACTGGATTTACTACCGGAGGACCCACCATTAATAGGTTGTGGAACCGAACTAAATGCGGAATGTATTTCTTTGGGTTGGAACTCCTGTCCAAAAGATTCCATGGTATGCCCCATTCCCACCATTCCATAATATCCGTACCAGATTGGAGCTTGAGGATGATAAGGTTTTATCTTACTGATAAAGGATTTATCTAATTTCAGAGCTATAGCATAAGGATAGACTTTGTCAAAATATAATGGATCTTTTGCAACGATAGATTGTAAGCTCGTCGGATTATCACCTTTGAGAAAATGATAAAAAGCTTGAAGTCGGCGGTGCAAATCTTCTCCTCGCTCCGATAATACTTTCGGCTGAGCGATTAAGATGATGCCAATGATAAAGCCTAGGACAAAAAATAATGCAGTCAACCAATAGCCCATCATCAATGCTATGACACCGAGAGTAATCAATCCAAAAAGCACCAACCAAGGTCGCCAAGACTTTACCCAATATCGATATTCACTGTCATACAATTGTTTCCCTATGATTTCATCATGAATCATATTTTTTACTGTGGAATGCGTAGTATGAAAATGATCTCGAAGTGTAGATAAGTTGACGGAAGTCCTACCAGAGAATAATTGATTGAACAAGGTGTGCTCGTAAATAGCTCTATCTCCGTCGAGATTGGATAGTTTCGTAAGATAGGTGTCTTGGGAGTTTTGATCATATTCCATACGAATGTGCCCCTGAGCTGCCCAATAGGGGAGCAGCGATATGACATCACGATCATTCACCACGTGATCATAGAATCCACCCACTTCTGCTGGGTTCATATGATCAGGCGGATAAGGAGTAGTATCCTCAATAGGCGCATTCACCTTGGGCCGGCGTAATCTATTCCAGAAACCTACGAGCAGAGAAATCAATACTGCCGGAATGATAGCGAGGGGCCATTGTGTTTTCAATTCCTTCTTGAAAGCTTGTGCTTTGGTAGCATGGATATCTACCGTATTGGCGGGATCGATATATCCTAAAGGTAGACGCAGTGAAATAGTGAGGCCTTCGCCAGGCCGTAGGCTAGCGATACTATGACCGGTAATGTGTTGACCGGATTGCAGAACATATGCACTATCCATCTTAGAGCCAGTCGCACCAGTAAAAACCTTGATATCATCATAGTTTAATCGGGTGTCATCAGGTAGTGCAATGTCAAAATGTACTTTTTCTATCGGATCTTTCCATGCATTGCCTGTGATGTTCCAATAAAATTCATCGTAAGTACCGGCCGTAATAAAGGGCCCTTTGACACTATAATCAATTTCATAAATTTGTGCCCCATGGACCGTAACATTCGCATCTCCAATTCGTATAATTTTATACCCACCTTCAGTAGTAGTTTTAAATGGATGCCCTTTCACACTTATTTTTGTGATCGGCGTACTATACTTTTTCCCCTCCAATGTATGTCGATAGGGAATTTCCCTGTAAATGCCATGTCGCGGTACAGGAAAATCAATATGAATGATTTCATTAACCTGGATATAACCTTCTTTTTTTACTTCGATCTTTACATCAAATTTTTTGATGGTAAAATCTTGAGCAGCAGTACTTGGTTTGCCTAAAGCAAATGCTAAAACAAAAAGAAGTATCCGAGTCAAAATATCATAATAAGCTAGCGAAAGTTTTTTAGACATACTTAAATCTTTTCTAGTTATATAATATGTTCCGTTTTTCTATTGCAGGATCAGGATGACAATAGTTTATCCTGTAAAAATAAACTTATTTCTATTGCAGTTGTACGGAAAGCAAGATGCACCTATCTCCTTTGAATTGAACCAAGATTTGTTTTTGTGCTTTCTATTTGACAGGGGTGTTTGCCGTTGAAGATAAAGTCTAATCTCTCCCATAAAATAAAGGGCTATGAAAAAAATGTAGATACAATGCAAAAAAACAGTATGACCTTAACTGGGTCATCTCCATTTTATACCACTAGCTTGAGAAGGATAAGGAAGTCAATATACGCTAACAATACGTATCAAAAGCCATCTTCAGATTGGCTGCTACGATATCTGCATTGCGTCCTTCGATCTGATATCGTTCAATCATGTGGACGAGTTCTCCGTTTTTAAATAGAGCAATAGAAGGAGAGGATGGGGGGTAAGGAGCTAAAAATTCCCGCGCTTTTGCGGTAGCTTCCCTATCCACTCCGGCAAATACTGTATATAATTTATTCGGAATCTTTGCAGATTTAAGAGCAGAAGTGACACCAGGTCGAGCATGAGCCGCAGCGCAGCCACATACACTATTAACCATTAAAAGGACTGTACCTTCCTGATTTTTTAATGCTTGTTCTACTTCTTGTTCATCAGTCAAAGCTTCAAATCCAGATTGAAGCAATTCGTTTTCCATGGGTTTTACGAGCTCGATAGGATACATTTGATTAAGAGTTTTCTATAAAACGAAAATTTGACTTAAAAGTTCAGTTTGCAAAAGTACACATTTTTTTTGGATTCAAGTCATAAGTCAAGGCGTGACTTACCAGCCAATACCATAATCATCGCCATGATTACTGGCTCCTCCCCACATCGTCTTGTTTTTTTGATCAAAATAAATAGCCGTGATCGGTCCGGAGGTCCTGGTATTAAATTCCAATTTATATCCTTTCTTTAGAAGCGCTTCTCGAATATCTGGTGGTGTGGAACTATTCAATAGCAATTTTCCAGCTATTCTTTCGTGTTTTCCAAAAGCACTTTTCATTTGATAGCTGTTGAAATTAGCAGCCTCACAGGCTTGTTGGATATTCATCCCAAATTCTGTGATATTGAGAAACAACTGTAAGAGGTTTTGATCTTGTGAGTCGCCGCCTTGCACGCCACACGCTAAGAAAGGATCTCCGTTTTTCA